>NZ_JAMQKA010000044.1:0-50285 GCF_031569985.1 Aliifodinibius sp. S!AR15-10
AAGCTGACGCTGGTCGGGAGTTAGTTCTATCGTTGGGGCAACATTCATGAGCGTTTAATTGAGGGTTGGAGGGAATATACGATGTCCCCAGCTAATAATTACTATAATTTTTGAAATTAAGTACTAGATAATCGACCATCACCAAAGCCTTCCCGCGATGATTTGTAAGACAAAGGCAGTACTTCTTAATCGGGACCCTCCCAAAGTATTACCGAAGATAACTAACTCGAAACACCATCCTCGTTAAGCTGTTTCAGTAGCTCAAAATACTGCTCAATAAGCCGTTGATAGTCCTCCGAGAAGTTCGTTTGGTTCGGGTCATTCAGCAGGTTACGCATTTTCTTTTGGAGCTCCTCAAGCGTCATGTCCGCTGGGACCGACCGCGGTGGATCTTCACTCGTGGTACCTTCACGTTCGTCTTTTTCACCACGCTCCTGCATCGCCTTCTCGGCATTTAGCATGCGGGAGAGAATATTTTCCTGGCGCTTCACCAGTTCCCCATCCGTTTGTCCGCCGCGCAGGTCGTTAATGGTTTTTTCCATCTCATCTGCCATGCGCTCCAGCTCACTTAGTAACTTGTCACCTGCTTCCAGTTCTCCGCTTTGCTGTAGTTTCTGTAACTGCTTTCGAATTTGATTTTGCTGCCTGGCCAGCTGATTCAGGCGGTCAATCTGGTCGCGGGAAAGCCGGTCGCCTTGGATATCATTGATCAGGTTTTGAATCTGTTGGTTGAGCTGTTGCTGACTACCCGACATATTTTGCAGCTGCTGCATAAACTGCTGCATGCTCATGCCGCCCCCCATACCATTCTGTTGCTGATTTTGGAGCTGATCCATCAGCGAGGCGACCATAGAGGAGAGTTCGTTGATTCCCCCGAATGCCTGTCGCTCAGCATAGGTAGACTGCGATTTATTTCGTTCTGCCAGCTGATCGACCGAACGCTGCAGGTTCTGTTCCACCTCTTTCTTTTTCACATTGATCTGGTTGGAAAACCCGGGTATCTGCGAGGATACCGCAAAAAGGGAGTCTGAAACCTGTGCAAACTGGCGACTGATATTCTGTTGCGTACGTGCTTTCTCAACGAACGCCTGACTGCGGTTGGCCAGGTTTTCTGTACTCTGGGTCAGGTCTTCCTGCTCCTCCGACAAGTTGACGAGGTTGTGCAGGATATTTTGCAGTGCCTCCATATTAACCTGCATGCGCTGCTGGTTAAACTGTTGTTTGGCCTCCCGCATTTTCTGGGAAAGTTGTTGAAATTGTTGTTGTATCTGTTGTTGCTGCTGCTGGTTTTGCTGGCGCTGCTGGCGCTGTTGTTGCTGTTGTTGACTATTTGGTGAGCCCTGCTGATTTTGTTCTTGCTGCTGCTTTCTCAGTTGTTCAATGTTTTCCTGCAATTGCTGTTGCACAGAGTCGATTTCCTTCTGACTTTGTTGCTGCAAATCATTGATCTTTTGCTTGGATTTTTCAGGAGCATTTTCATTCAGCTTCTCCATCTGCTCGGAAACCTTCTCTGTATCGTTTTGAATAGCCTCTTGCTGTTCTGCCTGTTCGGACGGTGAGGCCTCGCTTTTTGAAAGCTCTTCCTCCTTGTTGGCCAGGTCTTCAAGAGCTTTTGCCATCTTTTCCAGGTCACTGTTCATCTTCAGCGATTTAAAAAGCTCAATCGTGCGGTTGAGGCGCTCCTTGTATACCTCTTCATTAAACTCATAGTTTTCGAGCGTTTTTCTGAGCTGCTGTTGATTCAGGTTGCCAAGCGATTTCTGCAGTTCTTCCAGTGCTTTTTGTAGCTCGGGGTCATCAATCTCCTTCATCAGGTTTTGGAGCTCTTCATAGGCCTGACGCGTTTCTTCGGAGACCAAGTCATTCTTGCTCATCTCTTTGCGGATCTCCTCGAACTTTTGGTTCAGTTCCTTCACTTTTTTGTCGATCTCTTCCTGCTTTTCCTGAACTTGCTCCAGCATCTGCTTCTGCTGGTAGTTGGTCTCCGGGTTTTGCTGCAGATCCTGCTTGAACCTGTCATATTCTTTCTGCATCTCTTCAAATGACTGGGAGACATCCTCCAGGTTTTTTTGGACCTCTGACTCCTGCTGATCGATGGCCTCGATATTTTCTACCAGGGAGGGAAGGGTGATCGTGAGTTTTCGAGACTGTGACTGTTTATGGCCGTTGTATTCATCATTGTCGGTCACTTCCAGCCAAAATGTGACGACATCACGCGGCTTGGGGTTTAGCGACGGTACATCCCACTGGAAGATTTGCTCTAAATTCAGTTGAGGAACACCAATGTTAACGGTCCCGGTTTCCGGCTGCTGGGTGAACGCGCGTTGTAGCTCATAATGCAGTACGGCAGACGTTACCCCGAAATCATCACTGGTCCGGTAGCTGATATCAAGCGGTGTGGGGCTGCTCATCTTTACATTTTCGGTGGGATCCAGTAATTCAACAAAGGGATATTCATCTTGTACAGCGTCAATAATGAATGAAAAATCATTGCTGTTGCTCAGGCCGGAGGAGTCGTTCATCGTGAACCGGAGCGTATCCGCTGAGGAAACCGACCTGCTAAAGACAAAGGAGCGGCTGCCGGAATTATCGGGCTGAGTCGTGTCGTCGCTTGCTGCGGATATCATGTGAAGCTCATGCAGCGGTTTGTTAGAATGGCCAATTACCTTGATTTCCGAGCCCTGGTAGGCCTTTACCTGGGAAAAAGGATAGGTGAATTTCGTTGAGTCAAGCCGCGTGTAGGCCGGTGGAAATACTTCGACTGACAGGGATTCAAAGCGGGGACGAAGCTGAACATTTACACCGTACTGTTCACTGCTGAAATTGTCCATTCTTATATAATAGGAAGCGTTTGAGCTGAGCTGAATTGCTTCGGCAGTAAAAGTACTCTCTGACGTTTCCTGCAGCGGTCGAAACCGAAAGCTCTTTTCGACATCTGTTTTAATTCCCAGCAGGAGTTCATTCGGTACTGACCCATCAAAAGTGATGGAGGGCTGGAAAGTACCTCCCTGCTCAATAGTCGTATTCCCGGGAGCGACGCTAAAGGTGTAGGGATTGGGTTTCTGAAAATCATTCCAAAACCGGGCCGTTCGCAGTGACGCATCAGGATGGACGAGCGAAGAGACCAGAAGTACAACCAGTGAAAGCCCCACTGCACCTAATGTATGCCGAAAGAAGCGGATGTCGGGCAGATCTTTAATCTGACGGTCAATTTTTTGCTTCGTTGCGTCCCAAGAGAAGGATTCAATATTTTTTTGAAGGGCATATTCATACAGCTTCAGGTGAGAGTCCCGGCTTTTGAGCGAGAGATCGAGTGCGTGTTTTAGGGCCGGCTGCTGAATACCGTCGGAAATGCTGGCATAAAACTCCGAAAGGGAGAGCGATCGATCCCGCTTTCTCCACCACATAACGCCCACTCCCAATACCAGCAGGCCTAAACCCACCACGGTTTTGGTAGTGGATGAAAAATAGACCTGTTGTTCCAGCCAAATAAACAGTGCAATCCCAAAAATGAACACGGAAAAAGGCAGCAGCAGTCGGCTTATCCACCGTTTCCATTTCAGCTTGTTGTATCGGTGCTCAATCTGCTTAACAAGTTGGGCAGCCTTTTTTGAGGTCGGTTCGTTCATGTCAGGCTCATTTGTGCTTTAATGCAGAAATCTGTCCAAAAGGTTATGACTTGGTTTCATAAAAAACAACTATTTATCAACGGCCACTGAATATAATAACGACAGCGTTATGTTATTAATTTCCTGCCTGGTTCTAATTTTATTGATGCGGTGCGGTCCACTTAACGAGTAGGCTGCACCTTTAGAAGCACATAGTGTTTCTAGTCTGGTATTTCTAGGGCCAGGGCAGGTAGGGCATTGCAGAGAATCAAAATATGCTTTTTGCAAATGTAATTGCTTCTATCCCAATCGCCCCGCATTGAAAATACGGGGCTAAGTTCTTTCGTGTGTTAAAAACACACGTTGGATTTTGGATGCTCCTCATAACATCTATGAAATGACAATTAAAAGCATCTTTACTTTTAATTGAGGCCGTGCTTATCCAGTATAGCATCAAGCTCTTGTTCATAAGACATGTTGTTATGATGCTTCTTTTGCTGGTTGATATATCGAATCGTGGCCGGCACCATCGATTCATTCACACTAAATGCCCCATATCCCTTCTGCCATCTGAATTTAAAGTCTTTTGCTTCAAAGAAGTTCTTGTTTAACCAATTTGAGGACCCGCCTTTAATATGTTTAACCGCTTCACTTATTGGAACGGACGGTGGTATGACTACAAGTAAGTGTACATGATTTTGTGTACCATTCATGACTAACAATTTTAGATCATGTTTTTCTGCAATTTGCGTGATGTAGGCTGTCAATCTTTTCTCATAATCTGGATGAATGACAGGCTCTCGGTTTTTGGTACTAAAAACTAAATGAATATAAATTTTGGAAAATGTACTACCCATAAGACTCTCTTTTTTTGATTTACATTTACCTAATAGATAGGTTTGAAGCCAATTCCTTACAAAATAATTTGAAAAAAATAGGGTAGGTAAGAATTGATTATAAATTATTGAATGGTACTTGACCCAAAGTGCTTCTTATGAATAAAGAGCAATTATTTTACGTGTGCTTAAGCACACGTAGTGTTTATAGCCTGATGATTCCATCTTCAGGCGATTGATGAAGAGGCAGAGAAGTAAAATATGTCGTTTCCAATTATAATTGCCTCAATCTCATCGCCCCGCATTGAAAATACGGGATTACTCTGTTTCGTTTACTTAGAGTACACGTAGTGTTTCTAGCTTATAATGCCAGCCAGTCGACAGGATAGGACATTGAATACAGAACAGAACTCCTGCTCTCCCAGCCTGATGATTCCATTTCAGGTGACTGCGGGAGGATGACGATATACCTATGGCGAATTACCAGCGCTTATCCAGATCACCGAGCCTCAACCCCGTCTTGGGCCTGAATTTCCCGTCATCCTTCTCAATTTGAATCACCTCATGTTGGCTGTCATGCTCCATAAAGAAAAACCAACCCTCTGAGCTGGCACGGTTCAGGATATCCTCTTTCTCTTCCAATGTATTGATGGGGCGCATGTCGTAGCCCATAATCCAGGGCAGGGGGACGTGGGCGGCAGTAGGGAAGAGGTCAGCTGCAAATACATGTGTCCTGTTATCTGCCTTAATTACCGGAAGCTGCTGTCCGAGCGTATGCCCATTCACAATAAGCGTTGAAAGTCCCTCTTCAAAAAGATGTTGGTCCCCGACCAGGTTGAGACGGCCCGATTCCTTTATCGGCCCGATATTTTCTTCAAAAAAAGAGGCCGTTTCCCGGGCATTGGGGTTGTTGGCGGTCTTCCAGTGTGTTTCCGTAACATGATATTGTGCATTCGGAAAAGTGTGGCTCAGTTCCCCGCTTTTATCATAAAAGGTAGTCCCCCCGCAGTGATCAAAATGCAGGTGCGTGAATATGAGGTCGGTAATATCTTCAGGAGCAAATCCATGGTAGGAGAGGGAGTCCAGCAGGTTGCTGTGCTGGTGATCAACCTGGTAAATCTGCTCATACTTCTCGTTAAACTTGGTGCCGATTCCGTTGTCGACGAGATAGCACCTGCCGGTTTGTTCTGACTCAATCAACAGGCAGCGCATCGCCATGGGAATGCGGTTTTTGTTATCAGCCTCAATCTGCCGGTTCCACAATGTTTTGGGAACCACCCCGAACATGGCACCACCATCCAGTCGGAAGCGACCGGTTTCAATAGTGTAGAGCGAAAAGGGACCGATTTTTAGATGTGACAAAGCTAAATCCATAGGGTCCGAAATTGCGAATTAAAAATGAAAATTAGGGGTTAACTTGTAGTCAGTGAGACCACCAGAGGTGGATTGGAAGCGTTTCGCACCGGGGGTACGAAACAAGATGCAGTTGCTGTCCAATTGAATTTGACTGATAACAGTCGAAGAAGCAGTTTTCAACCTTCGATCCTAAAAGTTCTGTTGAACCGTTGAGACATCAAAGCGAATCTAGTTTCAACACCCAAATAATTCGACACTTCAACACCTAAACTCCTCAACAGCAAAAGACCTTCAACCAATACTACAGCTGTTTGAGAATCTTATTCAGGAAGAGTCTGATTTCCTTCAAGTCGCGTTTGACCTCAACCGGCAGTTCCACCTGCTCTTTCGGGTCGCCTTTTTCCTGTTCCAGCACCTGCTGGGCACCCTCCGTGCTGTACTTTTTTTCCTGGACCAGTTCTTTGATCCTGATCACCAAGTCGATGTCATCCTCCTTGTAGATCCTGTTGCCGGCTTTATTTTTTTGAGGATTAAGATCATTAAACACCGTCTCCCAATAACGCAACACATGTTGATCCACCGAAGTAATATCGCTCACTTCCCCAATCGAATAATAAAGTTTTTTCATAGGACCCTTAAAAATGTATCTTTACCGCTTGTGAATTAATAGCTAGGTTATATCTAACTTTTTGAAGGGTAACATTCAAGCATTTTGGCTAAACAAAATTCAAAAGAAACAGAGATCGAGATCAGTGTAGTGGTTCCTCTTTTCAATGAGGAACAATCGCTTGCTGAACTGCATGAGCGGATCACCTCTGAGATAGGTGAGAATTTCTCTCATGAAATTATTTTTATTGATGATGGCTCATCGGATGACTCCTGGGAGGTTATCGAAAAGCTGGCCTGTGAGCACAAGAATACCAACGGGATTCGGTTCCAGCGAAACTATGGTAAAAGTTCCGCCCTGCAGAGTGGGTTTGAACGGGCAAAGGGAAAATATATCGTTACGATGGATGCCGACCTGCAGGATGACCCCGCCGAAATTCCCGAAATGATAGAGATGCTCAAAAATGGGCATGACCTGGTGAGTGGATGGAAGAAAAAGCGACACGATCCACTCTCCAAGACCATTCCATCTAAATTTTTTAATAAAGTGACTTCCTGGGTAACCGGCATCGACCTTCATGATTTTAACTGTGGCCTCAAAGCCTACAAGCGCGAAGTGATTGAAAATATCCACCTCTATGGCGAGTTGCACCGGTATATCCCCCTGCTGGCCAAATGGGAGGGCTTTAAAAAGATCGGTGAAAAGGTGGTGCAGCACCATCCCCGGAAGTTTGGTGAGACCAAGTTTGGGTTTTCCCGGTTTATGCACGGTTTTCTGGACCTGGTGACCCTGGTTTTTATTAACAGCTACCTTCAGCGGCCGATGCATTTTTTCGGCACGCTCGGTTTTATCTTTCTGGTTATCGGCGGACTTATCAATGCCTACCTGGCGATCGCCAAGATATTTTTTGGGGAATATCTGTCCGGCCGCCCCTTGCTGCTGTTGGGCGTTATGCTGATGGTACTGGGAGCCCAGTTCTTTTCTATAGGATTTCTAGGTGAGCTTATCAATCGTAACAAGGGGGAGCCGAAAAAAACAAATGTTAAAGAAAAGATCGACAGCCATTAGCATATGAGCAAAATAGCGTATGACCCGGTCAAGGACCGGTTTGCAGCCATAATTCGTCGTTCATCCTTCCTGCGAACACTTTTCTATAAACTACTCGACCTTTTTTTTCTGAGAAGCTGGTACGTCCGGCGGGTGCTGCGAACCTATGCCACGCCGCTTGATGAGCTCCCGGAGTGGAAACTGTTGGATGCAGGCACAGGCTTTGGTCAGTATGATCGGTTTCTGCTGATGCAGTTTTCCAATATCAAAGTGAAGGGAATCGATGTAAAAGAGGATTATCTCTCAGATTGCCGCATTTATTTCCAGGATCAAATTGATCGGGGCAAAATTCAGTTCCAAAAGCAGGATCTACTGGAAATAGACTACGAAGGGGAGTTTGATTTTACTATCTGTATCGATGTGCTGGAGCATATTGAGGAGGATGAGAAAGTGATCGGTAACCTGGCAAAAGCACTCAAACCGAGCGGCTATTTTTTGATGCATTCTCCATCCCACTACTCGGAAAGCGACGCCGGGGATGAAGATACGTTTGTGGGAGAGCATGCCCGTGCAGGGTATTCAAAAGAGGATATCACCGAAAAAATAAAGAGAGCGGGCCTGCACCCGGTGGAAGTAAATTATACCTATGGAAAGCTCGGGCACTTTGCATGGATGCTGATCATCAAGTATCCCATGCTGCTGCTCAACAAGATTAACCTGCTTGCGCTCCCCCTGCTGGCGATCTACTACCTGCCTGTCCTCCCGATAGCACTCCTGCTGATGAAGCTCGACATGAATGGTGAAAATGAGTGGGGCACCGGCATTTATGCGCTGGCTCGTAAGCCGTAAGGATTATAGCGTTTTCTTTAAGTTTTTGATTTAATTAGGCTTAATTGGTCCAATTAAGCATTGGATATTTCGTCTATAGAGGCCTTTCTCATTTGTATTCTCTGGGGGATTGACTACACATCATTTTTAATGGGAGAGGTTATGAGACATTTCTATTCTAAAGCACCATGCCTATTGGTGCTCATTTTTTAGTATCTTCAACGCTATCCGTGCTAGCCCAATCAGATATCCAAAAATGCCAGTCCCTGGCGGACCTTCGTATCGAGGATACCAAACTGCTTTCCGCTACCGTAGTGCCTGCTTCAGGAGACCTACCGGAATATTGCCGCGTGCTGGGCTACGTGCGCCCGGCCATTAACTTCGAAATCCGTCTGCCTACTACCAGTTGGAATGGCAAGTTCTTTATGGCTGGTTGCGGTGCCTTCTGTGGGAAACTTGAAAGTAACAGCACACTTATCCCCATGGTAAAAACAGCATTTGGAGACAACTACAAACGGGTAAAAAAGCTCAAGAAAAAGTTTGATCACAAGAATCTATTTCGGGGTAGTCAGAATATTAAACCATAGTGAATGATGAAATCTCCCGAAACCTATCTCGCTTTATATTTTATTAATGAGAAAAAAATTACTACTATTAAAATTGTCCCTACCTAAATATATATAAAACAGGGGGATATCATGCCCTTATATATAGATATTCATATTTTTTCGGAAATCAGCATTGATGAGGTGAAAGAGGCCCATATTGCAGACTTGGCAGTTCAGGAGCGGTACAATGTTCAATATCACCAGTTTTGGGTGAACCAACATGCCGGCACGGTCTTCTGCCTGATAGAGGGGCCGGATGCCGAAGCCTGCGAACGGGTGCACCAGGAGGCGCATGGCAATATTGCCTGTAATATCGTGGAGGTGGAACCGGGGTTCTACAACCAGTTTATGGGGGAAAATCATCAGCTCGATAACGGGATAGTTCTAAACGAAGACGACAGTATGGACCTCGGATACAGATTTGTACTGGTTGTGGATATCAGGGGCAATACCAAGGCTATAAGCTCGCAAGATGTTCGTCAGCTTATACTGCCGGTTAAAGCCAAAAAATTGGTAAAAAATTTCATCCAACAATACCAGGGCAAAATGGTGAAGGTTGACACGACTGGTAATATTGTCGCCGTTTTTAAAGAATCCGGGAAGGCTATCTCATGCGCTGCACAATTGAAGAGAGAGCTTCAACAAGAACGCCGGAACTCGGAAGATCCAGAATGGAATATCCTTTTCAAGATGGGCATCAGTGGGGGACAGCCCCTGACGGAACATGAAGGTTTTTTTGAGGAAGTTATCAGGACCAGTCAGCGATTATGCCTGATTGCAGATTATGAAGAAATCCTGGTATCTGAATCGATTAAACAAATGGGTAAATTTGATGAAGATGACGGCATGGAGGGAGATTGCAGATTTGTAAACATCTCTGAAGAGAATTTTCTCAACTATCTCTTTGAAACCGTAGAAAACAACATCTCTGACAATCAATTTAACGTCACCGAACTGAGTCAGGCAATAGGGATAAGCCGACCGCAATTATATCGAAAGATTACCGCCATCGCCGGTCGTCCGCCCAGCAAATTTATCCGGGATTTGCGCATGCAGGAGGCGCTCAGATTAATTAAACAGAAGCAGTACAATGTTTCCGAGGTATCCCTGGAGGTAGGATATCAAAATCCGTCCTACTTTTCCAAGTGTTTCCATGACACGTACGGTATTTCGCCCTCCAAGATAGAGTCCTGATTGTACCTGATACCCGCTTCCAGACTGTCAGCTTCCCTGTTTTTTGAGAAGGTTTTGAATTACTCTTCGGACGGCTGGTTTTGCCGTCCGGTGAAGGCTTTGAGAGCTTTCAGATCCGTCTAACCACAAAAAGAGTGGATGACGGGGAGGGTTTTGCTAAGGCCTCCCTGAATCAATTTTGATGATATTTGAATGAAATGTGGTAGATAAGCCTGCCCACCGATACTACTTTTTTATTAGCTCATTGATACAAATTACGCTCGCTTAATAACGAGTGGTCAAGTGAGTAGTATTCTATTACGTTAACCCCTCCAAACACATAAAATTATGAATGCGATAGAAGCTTTACAGGGACAGGTAAAAGGGAGCGTGGTTTTGCCAGATGACGACCGTTACGATGAGGCCAGAACGATTTTTAACGCAATGATTGACAAACATCCCGGGGCCATCATCAAGTGTACCAGCGTGGATGACGTGATCAAGGCCGTAAACTATGCAAGTGAACATGACATCGAGGTTGCCATCCGCAGCGGCGGTCATAACGGGCCTGGTCTGGCCCTGGTTGATGAGGGTCTGGTCATCGATCTTTCGAGGATGAAGGATGTTTCGGTTGACCCCGATACCAAAACTGCTCGCGTGGAAGCTGGCTGCACATGGGGCGATGTCGATCAGGCTACACATGAATTTGGCCTGGCAACGCCCAGCGGTGTTATCTCCACAACCGGGGTGGGCGGGCTAACGCTCGGGGGTGGCCACGGCTACCTTTCCCGCAAGTATGGGCTGACTATTGACAACCTGCTCTCGGCTGATGTTGTATTGGCCGACGGTAGGCTGGTGCAGGCAAATGAGAATGATCATCCGGACCTCTTTTGGGCGTTACGCGGTGGTGGTGGCAATTTTGGAGTCGTCACAGCATTTGAATATCAGCTTCATCCCGTGGATAACGTGGTGGCCGGCCCCTTGTTCTGGCCGATCGAGGAGCTGGAATCGACCATGCGCTGGTACCGGGACTGGCTGCCCCAACAACCCGAGGACGTATATGCCTTCTACCTGGTGGCCGAGGTCCCAGCAGGCGACCCGTTCCCCGAACGGATCCACGGCGAAAATGTGTGTGGACTGCTATGGTGTTACACGGGGCCGGAAAGTGATATTGAGGATATCCTAAACCCGGCGCGCGATGTAGCCGAGCCGATATTCGAATTTGTTGGATCGATGCCCTATCCGGACCTGCAAAGTATGTTTGACGGGCTTTACGGGCCGGGCGACCAGTGGTATTGGAAGGGGGATTTTGTGAAAGAACTCACGGATGAAGCCATAGCTCAACACAAGCGGTTTGCTGACGTACCGACTATGAAATCAACCATGCATTTATACCCGGTTAACGGGGCCGTGCACAAGGTGGGAGAAGATGAAACGGCCTGGGCATACCGTGATGTCAACTGGTCGATGGTGATTGCCGGCGTGGATCCGGATCCCTCGAATAATGAAAAAATTTCTACTTGGGCCAGGCAGTACTGGGAGGCGCTGCACCCGCATTCCTCTGGTGGAGCTTACGTCAACTTCATGATGGAGGAGGGGGAAAAAAGGGTGAAAGCTACGTATCGTGGCAACTACGAGCGGCTGCAACAGGTGAAAGCCAAATACGACCCGGATAATTTCTTCCGCGTCAATCAAAACATAAAGCCACTAGTTAGCTGAGTTAAGAATGTGGTTTGAAAAGTTAGAAAAGTCAAAAGAGAGAAAATCCTGGGCAGGTGGCTCTGTTGACTTCTTGAAAGGAGCGAATGTGGGTGATGTTCCGTGAAACGCTCTATGCTCATATCATGATGCCTGCCGTTAAATGGATGGGTAATTAAATAAGATCCTGAAGAGGGTGTTGTTCCCTCTTCAGGAAAATCGTCGTAAAATACGGGGAATCATATCATGAGAAACCGCATCTATTCCTCTACATTTCTTGTATTATTGTTTGTCCTGTTCCTGGTCATTCCCGTCGGCCAAAGTGCGTTCGGACAAGACTGCACGAGCCTGGCAGACCTGCGTATCGAGGACACCAACCTACTCTCGGCCACTGTGGTACCAGCCTCTGAAGACCTACCGGAATATTGTCGCGTACTAGGCTATGTGCGCCCAGCCATCAACTTTGAAGTTCGTCTGCCAACCTCGCAATGGAACGGCAAGTTTTTTATGGCGGGATGTGGCGGATTCTGTGGTAAACTCGAAAGTAATAATTCGCGCATTAATGCCATGAACATAGGGCTAAAGCGCAACTACGCCGCCTCCACTACCGATGCCGGTCACTGGGGCGAAACGGTATTCGACGGGCGTTGGGGATTGCATAATAGGGTAGCTGAAATTGACTATGGCTATCGAGCTGTCCATGAGACAGCCCGAGTCACAAAAAATATTATAGAGTCATATTATGGTAACACTGCTAAATACTCCTACTTTATGGCTTGCTCAAACGGCGGGCGACAGGCCAACATGGAGGCGTGGCGTTACCCAGAAGATTTTGATGGCATAATCAGTGGATGTCCCGCCCTGAACCTCACTGAGTTATCGGTCTACACTACTTGGCTTGCTACAAAGAACAGGGGGCCTGATGGCAAGGATCTCATAACTCCGGCCGAGACCGAGTTAGCCAGGAAAGCGGTTTATGAGGCATGTGATGGTATTGATGGAATCGAGGACGGCCTGATCAGTGATCCGGGAAGCTGTACGTTCAATCCCGGAAGTTTGGCCTGTGAGCATCCTGATCAAGCGGATTGCCTTTCACAAGAACAGGTAGCAGCACTGCGAGCTTTTTATCAGGGACCTGAAAATTCATCTGGGGAGCGGTTATACCCTGGAGGCGTGCCGTTTGGCTCTGAGCCCTATTGGGAGCTCTGGATCACTGGTGAAACAGATGAGGTGAGTGATGGCCTCGCTTCAGCTATAAGTACAAATGGGTTGCGGTACCTTGTATTTGAGGAAGACCCGGGATCAACGTATCCAATTGAAGATTTTGATTTTGACCGAGACCCACCTCGCCTTGAGCATATGGGGAAAATCTTCAACGCAGACCATCCCAACCTCGAGGCTTTTAGAAAACATGGAGGAAAGATGCTGATGTGGCAGGCCTGGGCAGATGCAATCGTTCCTCCGCTAGGAACCATCGCCTATTATAATGCAGTTGAAAAAGAGGTCGGAAATCGACAAGCCACGCAGGATTTTCTTCGGTTGTATATGATTCCCGGCATGGATCACTGCGGTATTTTGGACGGACCGGGCATCATGGACGACGGTTTTGATCCTCTTACGGCGATGGAAAAATGGGTTGAGCAGGGTCAGCCCCCAGAACGTTTACTTACAACGAAAACCGATTCAACGGGAGCGGTCCAGTGGACGCGGCCGGTCTGCCCCTATCCGCAGCGTGCCGTCTATGATGGAGAAGGCGATGTCAACGAGGCTTCAAATTTTAAGTGTATAAATCCAAATCCCTAGTCCAGGAATCTGTTGGTCGTGGGGATTGGGTATGAGACAGGTAAACCGAATGAAGCAAATGGAGGATCCCAATGAAGACCTTTAATTGTACTGCTATTGTGATATTCTGTCTAATTCTGTTGTTTAGCTGTGCCCCAGACCCTGAACCCGGCTCGGAGGTGCACATTCGGGGCGCCACAGGGGCTGTAGACGATGATCGCTTAACACAGGCCGATGCTGATCCGGGCAATTGGCTCTCCTATGGCCGCAACTATGCAGAGGATCGCTATAGCATGCTAGATCAAATCACCAACGAAAATATTGATCAGCTGGGCCTGGCGTGGAGCTACGACACCGGTATGCGGGGCGGCGTGGAGACTACGCCCCTTGTCGTGGACGGCATCATGTATCTGACGGGTCCCTGGAGTATCGTCTACGCGCTCGATGCCCGGACCGGCGACGAACTCTGGACGTGGGATCCTGAGGTGCCCCGCCTGCACGGACTGAAGGCATGCTGTGATGTCGTGAACAGAGGCGCAGCGCTCTACAAGGGTAAGGTTTATGTCGGGACCTTTGACGGTCGGCTGGTTGCCCTCGATGCTGCGAACGGTGAACCCCTGTGGAGCGTTGCTACGTTTGACCCAAGTACCGACTACTCGATTACGGGGGCACCCAGGGCGGTAAAGGGAAATATCATTATCGGAAACGGGGGTGCGGAATTCGGAGTCCGTGGCTACGTGTCGGCGTATGATGCTGAAAACGGTGACCTTGTCTGGCGCACATACACCGTGCCCGGCAACCCGTCCGAGTCTTTCGAGTCCGAAGCGATGGAACAGGCGGCAGAGACATGGTCGGGCCAGTGGTGGGAGGCGGGGGGCGGCGGTACGGTGTGGGACGCAATGGCGTACGATCCAGAGCTTAACCTGCTATACGTCGGTACCGGCAACGGGTCGCCGTGGTCACGTAACCTGCGAAGTCCAGGCGGAGGCGACAACCTCTATTTGTCTTCGATCTTGGCGCTCAATCCCGACGACGGGCAAATTGTGTGGCACTACCAGACGACGCCCGGCGACCACTGGGATTTTACGGCCACGCAGCCGCTTATCTTGGCCGATCTCGAAATTGAAGACCAGCTCCGCAAGGTCATCATGCAGGCGCCAAAGAATGGTTTCTTCTTTGTCATTGACCGCGAAACCGGAGAGTTCATTTCCGCCGAGGCATACGTCCCGGTCACATGGGCCGACAGCGTGGATGGAAGCACGGGGCGCCCGGTCGAACGACCCGAAGCGGTCTACGGCACCGATCCAGTTGAAGTCCAGCCCGAACCATTTGGAGGACACAACTGGCAGCCGATGGCCTTTAACCACGAGACTGGATTTGTCTATGTGCCCGTTCACCAGCGGGCGTCTACCTTTTCTGATGATCCAAACTGGAATTATGAGCCGGGACAAATAAACACGGGAATTCGCATTCGTTGGGAAACGGGTGGCATTTCCCACGGTGCGCTCCTCGCCTGGGATCCGGTCGAGCAGCGAGAGGCTTGGCGGGTACCGCTCGCTCACCAGTGGAACGGCGGCGTGTTGACCACCGCGGCCGATCTAGTATTTCAAGGGGGCGGTGACGGACGATTCGTCGCCTACGATGCCCGAACGGGGGATGTAATGTGGGAAGTGTCCACCGGCCAAGGTATTATCGGATCGCCAGTCACATACCAGATCGATGGCGACCAATACATCACCATCGCAGCCGGATGGGGTGGAGCCCACGGACGCACCAACCCACCCGTAGGTGAGGCGGCACAGTACGAACAGTTCGGGCGGGTACTCACCTTTAAGCTGGGAGGCTCGGCTCCGATGCCGAAGCTCACACCCCGTCGGGAGAGTGTGTTTATCCCTGACATCGGTTTACCTTCCAGTCCTGATGTCATTTCTCGTGGCAAAAATCTATTCGAGATGAATTGCTTTATATGTCACGGCGGTGCCGGGGCCTCAGAGGGCGCAATGCCGAACCTTCAAAAGGCAAATCAAGCTACCCACGAGGCGTTCGAAGAGATTGTACTTGGTGGGCTCCGTGAAGCTAAGGGGATGCCATCGTTTGAAGGTCTACTAACGCCAGAAGAGGTGGCCTTCATCCAGGCCTATATAGTATCGGAAGCGAAGAAGACGAAAGAGGGAGCTACAGAATAGGCCAAGGATCAGTATGCACTACTTTTTATAACAAAATAGTCAACTAATAAAAGAGGATTCATTATGAAGAAGCTAAAACTAACATCAATCTTTTTGATAACTGTTTTATTCTTTGCATGTGAACCGGCAACGGATATTGATTCGGATGTATCAGATAAATCAGACCGGAGTATTATTCAGTACCACGGCTTGAAAGATCACTCTATGTATAAGAGTGATTTGGAGAAGCACACGGGGCTTGCGACTCTGCGCAGTGCAACAGCCCGATATCACGACGTGAAGGCGGCAATGGAGGATGGATTCGTCCCGGTTTTACCCTGCCAGGAAAATCCGGATGGCGAGGGTGGACTTGGAATTCCCTTTTTAAATCAGGATCGACTTGATGCAATCATTGATCTTGCGGAGCCGGAGGTACTGTTCTACGAGCCCCAGAAAAATGGCAGACTTCGCCTGATTGGGGCAGAACCTGTTGTTCCGATCGCTCTTTGGACCGAGGATGAACCGCCTTCCCTGTTTGGTCAGGAGTTCCATCGCAATGACAAAGCGGGACTCTACGGCTTCCACATGTGGATCTGGAAGCACAATCCCGACGGGGTTCTTGCCTTTTGGCATGCCGATGTTTCATGCGAGTTTGCGGAGTAAACAGTCGAATTTTTTACTTGTGAATTTAAATGCATTTGGCGAAAGTGCCCATTCACTGGTTCCCCATCCTGAAGCCATTTCATGGGAAGGATTATTCATTTTTTTTCAGTGACGAAAAAACGATGTAGATAAGGCAAAACTGCGTTGTATCTGTCAGTGGAGTGGCTTCAGACCGTATTTGTTAATTTTCAACATGCAACTTATGAGAAGTTTGCAAAACCGTACACCTGATGCAGAGAAAGTGCCAAAGAGATAGTAAAATAGATATTTGGAGAAATATCCCTAACATAAATTTGGAAGACAAAAACTATCCCAGGCGGTCGATATTGCAGGAATTGTTATTCGTGGTATTTTATGATACCATTTTGGAAATAACATTCAGCAATCTATCAGACTATGAGCCAACTGCAAACAATTCCAATGTATAAGCAGTGTTGGTATTTCATTGTACACCTGCGGTGGCACTACCAGCTGTTCATCCTATCGGGCGGCTACCTGATGGGAGGCTTTTTCCAGGGGTCGATGGATTGGACTAGTTTTTGGTTTCAGTTCCTTAATGTACATTTGTTGCTATTTGGCGGTGCCACAGCCTACAACTCATGGTGGGACAAAGATGAAGGCGCTATCGGGGGACTCAAGCATCCACCTAAAATGAGCACCTGGATGTGGCCTGTATCTTTGGCTATTCAGTTCGCGGGACTTCTTTGGGCGGCAGTGATAAGTTTTCAGTTCATGTTGGTTTACGCGGTGAGTATGCTGTTCTTTTGGCTCTATTCTACTCCCTCAGCACGTTGGAAAGGACAGCCTGTAAAAAGCCTGGTGGCAATCGGCATAAGTACGGGCACGAATTCGTTTTTGCTGGGTTATATTGCAGCGGCCCAAACATCATTCACAATGGCTGCTATTATTGCCTCCATCGGGGTGGCCATGATTATTTTGAGTCTCTATCCTACATCCCAAATCTACCAAATTGAGGAGGATCGTGAACGCGGAGACCGCACCTTTGCCCTGCATTTCGGGAAAGAAGCCGTATTCAGTTTTTTTCGATACGCATTTGGCGGTGGAATTTTTCTGCTATCTGTGGCGCTTGCGATGGAGAAATTATGGGTCGGGAGCGCTTTTCTTGTTTTGGGCACAGCTACGGGAATAGCAATTCATTATCTATTAAACGACCTCTCCATTCATGCCGATGATTATGACAAAGTAATGCGGATAAAATATGGAACCTCATTCGCCTTTGTCCTGTTCTTATGTGCCGGAATTTTTATGAAACACGCCCTTCACTTGATCGCATTCTGAATTCCGGCTCTACAACGGCAAGTGAATAAACAGTAAACCAAATGCGCGATAGGTGTTTCCTAACCGCTGAACACGACTGGTGTACGAGGAGTGGATTGACAACTATCACCGAAAAGAGTGGGCTGCGAAACTTCACAAGTGGTATGCCGACAACAAATCCTAGGATATCCAGGATGAATTTGCAGAGCTTATTTCTAAGTGGGAAACCGGGTAAAATTCGAAATGCGTGATGCGTAATACTGATCGTTCCGAACGCCCAAGTTGTGAAGAAAAGTCTCATAACGATTCAAAGAGTTTCCCTCCCTGATTCATTAGGGAGGGATGCAAGGGTGGGTTAACAGAACGCAGAATCTTTGCCTAATAGCCGATTCCCTATTGCCCATCTTAGGTTAAAGATTTAAATGTAGGTGCCTTTGAGGGGACCCACTCACCGAAAGTGTTCGGTGCAGGCTATGCTCTCGCCTACCGGCAGGAGAGAGACGTTGATAAAGTGTGGAGGTACACATAAGCTACTGGTTCTTTATCTTCTAATAGTCTTATGTCATCTTGTCCCTATCCAAAAAAGGCCTCTCAAGGGCCCCCTATAGTAAAGCAGACCACTTCAGGGAGGTGAAACAGGGTACTTCAGGGTCGTGAAGTTATCTATTTCACTATAGTCAACCGGTCTACTTGAGGTAGTAGAGTTACAAATCACTTGGCAACATATCACTATTATGGCTTGATCTTGAGATAACTGTCATCGCGAAGATGCTTTGTTGAATCCTGTTGGCTCTACGATGAGTTTGACGTGGAAATCTCCACACGTAGAAAAGGGCATTGTTCCCGTGTGTGGATTGCCGCGCTTCATTCACTACGTGCTTCTTGCCAGGGCTGCGATGCACTCTATTCATTTCGCTCGCAATGACAGTTTTTATATCGAAATGACACTATTAGTAGGTTGTATTGCATATAATTCACGCATCACGCATTATTTGATAAGCGTCATTTTCCGGGTTTTAATGATTGAATCACCGGAACCGTCCTGGGGAATGGCCACCACGCGGTAGATATAGACGCCGCTTGCCAGCCCGCTTAGATCCACTTCAAAGTTGTAATTGTTAGGCTCATACACCCTCCTCACCGGCTCAAGCACCTTGCGTCCTGACATGTCAAAAACCTGGATAATAACACCACTCTCGCTGGGCAGATCCACCGGAATAGTGGTCGTGGGATTAAACGGGTTGGGGAAGTTGGGACCGAGTTCAAACTCCTCCGGCGGCAGAATTTCAAATGTAGAGGCATAAGTAACAGTTTGTCCGCCTGCCGTCACTTTAATCTGTACCAGGTTATTACCCACAACGCTGTCATCCTTCTTGACGCGGCTTGATATCCGGGGTACGACTACTGTCAGCTGGTTTGCACTAGCATCGACCACTTCGGCAGGGACTTCTCCGAACAATACATCATTTTCTTCGGGTTCTGTATTGAATGAGAAATTGACCGAAGTAATAGTGACTTCCTGCCCGGACCGGGCCTCAGCCTGTTGTAGCGTTATTGCAGGACTATTGGCGACCGTTCCCTGGAAGTTTCCTTTAAAGATGCCACGACCGTGGGACCCGGCCGCAATGGTACCGTCAGTTGTCCGTGATGCCAGGTATTCGACGACCGTGAACCCGATAGAATTGGATCCTTCCTGTATCCACTTCGTATCATCATCCAGGTTCGTAGTGGAATAGATGCCGGTACTCGTCCCCAAGAGATAGATCGTCCCCGACTCACCCGGGATGATGGTTGCAGATCGCACTGAGGGTCCGGCCATTGTGTTTACCCCATCCAGGTTGCCCTCGACATCCTGCCAGGTGTCGCCTCCATCTGTGGAATGGAATACGCTGGGGACGCCATAGTTGGAGAATATCGCTAACAGCTCGTTGCCATTCGATGGGTTGATTGCAATGTCGTGGGGATAGGACCCGTTGGCGGCACCGGGAATAGAGATATCCTCGGGGGTACCGGAACTGCTGGCATTGTTCATCCTGAACATGGCAGGTGGACCTCCGGGTGAAAAAGCTCCAAAATAGAGGACGTCAGAGGGGACTTTGGAGACCTCGAGCGTGGAAATCTGGTAGCCTTGATTTGCGGTAAGGGAGCTGACTTCCGCCGCTATTTCCCATCCTTCACTGGTACCCGAGGAGCTGTTGCCGCTAATCTCCCCAACCTGGGTATTGCGCCAAAGGGTATCACTGTCAGGGTAGTACATGATGTTATTATTGTTTGGCCCATTAGGATCAACTACATAAGGATGGATAAAAAACTGGTTGCTGGCCTGGGAGGGATGCACATAAGAAAAGGCGCCGGGGTTGCCGTTGCTGTCGGTACTTCGCCTTAGCACAATTCCATTTTGAGCAGAAACATAAAAGAAGATAGGTGTAAAAAATGAATACCCGCCATCCCCGGTAAAGATATTTTCTGCCGGCTGTGTCTGTTGGCTTTGCTGGCTGTCGAAACGAAAGAAGGGCGTCCCGTTATCCTGGGTACCGCCCATTAGCCGGTCATCACCGGGTTGTTCTGGAATATCCACGGCATAAAACTGGGTGGTCACATAGCCGTTGTTCATCTGCTCCCAGCTTACTGAGCTTGCCGTTATATCCGTTGTTTTGCTCAACCCGCCATCGTGCCCGGTCCAGGCAACATCAGGATTCCCAGGTTCAAAGGTGACCACATGCTGGTCGGGGTGCTGCTGTGGATAACGGGTAATATTATTTGTCTTGGCATACCCGCCTATCCAGTGTTCATCTTTGTTGGTTTCCCCGTATCCAAGCGTGGGACTGGAGCTAAAGCCATCCCTTGAGCGAAACAGGTTTATGCCCCCGATTGTTACAAAGTCGGGATCATCCGGCTTTACGGCGATCTCCATGTTATAATTGGACTGCGTGCTCATAAAGCCCACCTCACCGCCAAAGTCCGGGATGTGCTGCGTTCGGTCTTCACTTTGGATCGTTCCGTCATTTTGGTGGTCAGTCAAGTCCACAAAGTGAAGTCGTACATCTTCATCTTCACTTGATCCGCCAACGTAAGTCATGATATATGCAGTGTCTGGCGCTGATGGGGCAATATCGATGACGCTTCGCTGGTGGCTGTTGGGAAAATTTTCAATATCAGACGTTATTTCGGTCCAGCTGTCGCCGTCGTCATAGGAGACGAAGACACCGGGATTTCCACCCTGGGCTCCAGCCTTGACAGATGACAGAACTGCAATTAAGCGGCCGTCAGTACCGACGGCAATATCACAATAGCGGTGTCCTCCAATAGTACCCAACACAGAATTCGGAATGCCTCCGTTACTTGAAGGAAACGGTTCTGAAGAGGTAGAACGGTAAATTCCTATGCCGTTACTCGCAATAAACACAGAACCTGTCGTCGGGCTCACAACTACTCTTGTGATGAAATCATACGGGCTATTAAAGGTTTCGTCGTTATCATCAGTCGTGGGAATCTTGCTCCATGTCTCCCCGTTGTCGGTGGATTTGAATACCCCGGTGCCATAATATGAGGCTGATCCACTGCGATCGCTGGCCGTATTACCTCTCAGTTCTCCTGAAGTATAGTACCAGGTATTGGGACTTGTGGGGTCCTGTGCTAATGAGGTCACACTCATATGTTGGCTGGGATCGGTTTTCAGCTCCCATGTCGTGCCCCCGTCGGTGGACTTCCAGATGCCGCCCGAGGTACCGCCCGCAATTACTACGTTGGGATCAGTCCGGTCGATACCGAGAGCTCGCGTTCTTCCCCCGACGTCAAAAGGACCCGCCTCCTCCCACTCATATTCCAGTTCTGCAATCGTGCCGTCCTTTCTCTTAATCCGCATCGGGTACTGGTCCCGGGTCGGTTGCATGCGCGCCAAATTCAGTTCCCGGTTCCTGATATTCGGTGGGATGGCGTTCATTTTGGGATCCCGCAGCATGCGGAAAAAGTAGCGAGAACGGGCGACTTTCGTTTGAATTTTACTGTAGCTTGCTCCCTCTTCCTTTTTTTCTTCAAATTTGAAGTACGATTCCTCGCTGTTGACTTCTCCTGTTTCATTATTGCCGTATCCCCAAAAAGCAGTAGTGATGACAACTGCACTCAGAGTGAGAAAAATTATGAGGTATAAAGGTCGTTTAGCTACATTTTTCATGCTATAGGTCGGGTAGAAAAGTTACTTTTCCAATTGAAGTAGGCCGGTTGCTCATTCAAAAAAATAGTCTGTATATATTTTGTTTTGGAGTATGTGAGACCAAAAATGCCTTAATCGTGATTTGTAATATAAAACTTGTGGAGAAACTATCCACCGACGTAGATGTTGAATTGTTGAGACGTTGAAGTGTTGAGTTGTTTGGGGTTGACATCTCCGACAACCGGAGGATCGAGTTTCAGTTGGAATCTGGAGATTTTCTAAGAATTGGTTAGCCGGTAATGAGCAGCAAAATTGTTATGTTAGACGCTCAATAATACCTTTACACTTTCCAACTTTCATAAAACTATTCCTTGATTTGGATATTGAAGAATCTTTTTACCGGCATGTTGCACAGACCAGTGATCACCCGATGGGACTCGTGGTAGATCGTGCCGAAGGACCATTTATTTACACACAAGATGGCAAGCGCTATGTGGATTTTATCTCAGGCATCGCCGTAAGCAGCCTGGGACATCGCCATCCTGCGGTCATAAAGGCTGTGCAGCGTCAATTGGACAAGCACCTGCACGTGATGGTTTACGGAGAATTCATCCAGGAGCCCCAGTCTCGTTACGCCGAGCTGTTGACCAGCCAGCTCCCTCCGCAGCTTGATCGCGTATATTTTGTGAACAGTGGCACAGAAGCCAATGAAGGTGCCCTGAAATTGGCCAAGAAACACACCGGTCGCCATAAATTTGTGGCCTTCAACCACGGCTATCACGGCGACACACATGGATCGCTCAGCGTAACCGGGCGTGATGTCTACCGGGACCCCTACCTGCCGCTGCTGCCGAATGTGGAATTTGCCGAGTTCAATGACATGAATGGACTGGAAATAATCGATGAGGATACGGCAGCCGTCATTATGGAGCCGATCCAGGGAGAAGGGGGGATCATTCCCGCCCAAAAAAAGTGGCTCCGGGAGGTCCGAAAGCGATGTGATGAGGCCGGGGCTCTGCTGATCTTCGATGAGATACAGACCGGGTTCTTCCGCACCGGCTCGCTGTTCGCTTTCCAGTATTATGGAGTTACGCCTGATATTCTGTGCCTGGCAAAAGCGATGGCGGGCGGCATGCCAATTGGAGCATTTGTCTCGTCGTCAGAAATTTTTGAGGGATTCAAGCATGACCCGCCACTCAATCACGTAACTACTTTTGGGGGACATCCCGTCAGTTGCGCAGCGGCGTATGCCACACTTTCTGAGCTGCTGAACGGGGATTTTGCTGACAGGGCACTTCATATCGAACAAAAAGTAAAATCCGTCCTTGAGCACGACTCCATCGTGGAGGTCAGGGGCCGGGGTGCCATGCTGGGCATGGAGCTTGCCGATGAAGAACTCACACAACAAGTAGTGGAGGAGTGTTTTGATAAGGGTATTATCCTGGGATGGACGCTGCATTCAAATACGTTGGTACGCCTGGCCCCGCCGCTGATCATTGAGGAGAGGTTGCTTGAGGAGACACTGGAATCTATTCTTACCTCTGTTTCCCGAAATTCATAAATCACAGAACAAATTCTGTTTTCTTGAGTAGTAATGGGTGAATAAATCTTAAGAAACAGAATGAGTTATGAAGAAACGGATATTCACCTATTTGCTTACGGCAGTTGTTGGAATTTTCATGGTCAGTTCTTGTAACGACAACCCATCGTCGTCTGAAGAAGGCCCCCCGGATTTACCACCTGCCCAATCAATGGATATGGGATTTACAGAATTTGAACAGTTTAATGATCAGCAGGAAAAGAGTACGGCCAGCACAAATAACATCAGCAGGGCTTTTGTTACTGCTACGGTACTGAAAGCGATTGTCGATGTCAACCTCGCAATACCCCGCGCTCTGCTTCTGGCGGCTGAGAACAGCGAAGCAGAGCTAAACGGTGATGGTGAGTGGGAATGGAGCTACAGCAAGACAGAAGGGGAGCACAACTATAATGTAACCCTGCTTGCCACACGCGAGGGTGATGACAGTGTGCAATGGAATTTCTATGTCACAAACTCTCCGCTGGGACTTGATAACGCTCTCTTTTTTAGTGGTGAGACCAATGAAGAGGGTGATCAGGGAACATGGACCTACTACAATCTTCAGAATCCTGGTCAGGAAGAAGAAGTTTCCACAGTAAGCTGGACGATCGAAGGGGAGGAAGAATTGGAAATTCGACTGGATGTAACCTCTGATCGAAATGACAATCTTGGTGATTACATCACATATTCCTCAGAAGGTGAAATCAAAACAGCAGTTTACTTTGATGCCAGTGATGACGAAATAACTGAACTCCAGTTTAACGCTGACAATTACACCGGTTATATCATTGCCCCAAATTATAATAACGGGGAAAAGGCGTGCTGGAACTCTGCTTTGCAGGATGTAGCCTGTGAGTAGATAGCTTCTTAAAGCAATACGTGCGACGCACTTTGGAAGTGCGTCGCACGTATCTAAATCATAAGGCTCGTGAATAACGGGCCTTTTCTTTTTTTAGGAATTCGGGAAGCTGTTTGACAGTTTCACAAGTGAAGAGGAATCATAACAAGGCTCAATACCATGAAAACAGTAAACCCCACCACCGGAGAGACCATAAAAGAATATGAACAGATGGATGATGCTGAAATTACGGGAATCATTCACAAGGCAAACGCCGCGCAACAGGATTGGGCTGTGCTCTCATACAATGAGCGGGCGAAGTACCTGGCCAAAGCAGCAAAAATTCTGAGGGATAGAAGTGATGAATTTGCCGAGCTTATGGCAACCGAAATGGGAAAACCTCTGCCGCAGGGCGTATCCGAATCCGAAAAATGTGGGTGGGTATGTGAATATTATGCCGAACACGGACAGCAATTTCTGGAAAATGAACAGATTGAGACGGACGCTTCTTCAAGCTATATCACGTATAATCCTCTCGGAACTGTGCTTGCAATCATGCCCTGGAACTTCCCGTTTTGGCAGCTTTTCCGGTTTGGTGCCCCAGCCCTGATGGCGGGAAATGCCGTTATTCTTAAACATGCACCCAATGTAGCGGGGTGTGCTCTTGCCATTGAATCGCTGATGCATGAGGCGGGGTTCCCTGCAGCCCTTTTCCGTACTATTATTGCTGACGTCGATCAAACCCAGGAGGTAATCAAGATGGATGACATACACGCAGTGACGCTCACCGGCAGTACCCGGGCGGGAAAAGCAGTGGCAGAACAGGCCGGAAGTGTACTCAAGAAGACGGTGCTGGAGCTGGGCGGCAGCGATCCATATATCATCCTCGAAGACGCTGATCTTGAACAGGCGGCCGAAACCTGCGTTACTTCCCGGCTGCTCAACAGCGGGCAGAGTTGTATCGCTGCAAAACGATTTATTGTCACAGAACCGGTGTACGACGAGTTTCTGGATCTTTTGATAGATAAAATGAAGTCCAAAACCGTGGGTAGTCCATTTGATGGGCAAACCGATGTGGGGCCAATGGCACGTCATGATCTGCGGGACGAACTACATCAACAGGTTGAGCAGAGTACAGAAAATGGGGCAGAAGCTGTAATCGGGGGACATATCCCCAAAAGTAACGGTGCCTTTTATCCCGTTACGTTGTTAACAAATGTACACCAGGGAATGGCAGCTTATGAAGAAGAGCTTTTCGGTCCGGTGGCCTCGGTTATTAAAGTGATGGATGAAGATGAGGCGATACATGTAGCCAACGACACCGATTATGGCCTGGGCGCTGCCATCTTTTCGGAAGATGGAGAGAGGGCGGAATCAATTGCTGCAAATAAACTGCAGGCGGGCTGCTGTTTTGTCAATGATTTTGTGAAATCCGATCCACGACTGCCGTTTGGAGGGATAAAGCAATCGGGCTATGGTCGAGAGCTATCGCATGTGGGAATCAAGGAATTTGTCAATATCAAGACCGTTTATGTGGCATGACACAGTAACATATAGTCATCGTGAACGCGTTTACCGATTAACAACAGCTTTTTGTGTCATCCTTCTGGGAGTCTGTAGGATTTAGGGAATTGTAACGAGAGTCAGCCCAATCCGGATGGTTCGCAGTAGATTGGGCTAAGTCGACAGGCTCCCGGGGTATCGATCTGGAAAACTGCTGGGTTTAAAACAGAATAACGTGCCCTGTCAATAAGGTGTCACTCAAACCGTTTATGTTTGAACCCGGCCTGGAGAAGTCGGGTTCTTTATTTTGTAGCATCGTAAGTCGTATCTTGTAAGTTATCAAAAGATCATAAACGGGTTCCGCAATGTCTGAACAAGAAAAAGGCATTAATCCGATCAAAGGCAGGGGATCTTCGGACAACCCAGCCAACCGGTTTGAAGAATTCTATACCGATTATGACCTGGATGAGGAGACGGGGCAAAAGCCCTCTCAGCAGACCAAGCTCTACCGGGATGACACCAAAGAGATTATCTCCACCAATGACAGCCCGGATATCCCGTTTGATAAAAGCATTAATCCGTATCGGGGCTGTGAGCACGGCTGCATCTATTGCTATGCGCGGCCCACACACGAATACCTGGGCTTTTCGGCAGGTCTCGATTTTGAATCCCGAATTATGGTCAAGCATGATGCACCACGAAAGCTGAGAGAACAACTTGCATCACCGAAATGGGACCCGACCGTGTTGGTTATGAGTGGTGTTACCGATCCCTATCAGCCTGTAGAGCGCAAGTTGGAAATAACGCGGGGATGTCTTGAGGTGATGGCAGAATTCCTGAATCCCGTCAGCATTATTACAAAAAATTACCTCGTCACGCGGGATATAGATCATTTAAAAGAGCTGGCCGAGCACAATGCAGCGCATGTTACACTATCTGTGACAACGCTGGATAAAGAACTTGCCCAAAAGATGGAACCCCGGACCTCGCGACCCGGTCGCAGGTTGCAAGCGATTGAAGAGCTGGCAAAAGCGGGAATATCGGTAGGAGTCAATGTGGCCCCGATCATACCTGGCCTTACCGAACACGAAGTGGCCAATATCCTGGAAGCCGCTGCTAATGCGGGAGCTGCTCACGCGGGCTACACTTTGTTGCGACTCCCCTTCGGGGTTAAAGAACTTTTCCAGGATTGGCTGGAGCAACATTTTCCGGACCGAAAAGACAAAGTTCTTAACCGGATTAGGGATATCCGTGACGGGAAGTTGAATGACCCGGAGTTTGGCAGCCGTATGCGGGGACATGGGAATTTTGCGAAACAGATATCAGACCTGTTTAAAGTACACACCAAAAGATTTGGATTGAATAAGGAAGTATTGAATTTATCTACCCAAAACTTTCGTGCCGGGGGTGGTTCACAACTAAAACTATTTTAAAATAAAGGTGAAACATATCTTGGTGAAATCCGTTGGAAGAAATGCATAGATAACCTGGCCCGATATCATAACCACAAATTTATCTACCTTTCTAAGTATAGAACTCAAAATATTGTAGGATGATATCGGGCTTTTCTTTTTTATCTCCTATCTTTATGATTGGGTGGAACTGTTTCCTGTAAAACTTTGTACGTTTTATCCAGTTAATTCGAATTAAACATGGAAAAAAGATGTCAGAAACACCATCCACAATGTTAGAACTGGGCACAAAAGCCCCCAATTTTTCGCTCACCGATGTTGTTACGAACGATACGGTATCCCTGTCGGATTTTGAGGACAGCCGGGCATTGCTCGTCATTTTTATGTGCAATCACTGTCCTTATGTGAAGAATATCAAGGAAGCGCTGGTTGACTTTGCCAATGAGTATGAAGAGAAAGGGCTCGCGGTTGTGGCAATCAGCTCGAATGATGTGGAGAATTACCCGGATGACAGTCCCAAAAAAATGGTGGAGGATGCTGAGAAGTTTGGCTATCCATTCCCATATCTCTACGACGAAACCCAGGAAGTAGCCAAAGCTTATAAAGCAGCCTGTACGCCCGATTTCTTTCTCTTCAACGAAGATCGTGAGTTGGTTTACCGCGGACAATTTGATGACAGCCGCCCGGGAAATAACAAACCGGTAACGGGCAAAGATATGCGGGAAGCCGTTGATAAAGTGCTTGAAGACGGCTCGATTATCGAAGATCAAAAACCAAGCATGGGCTGCAACATCAAATGGAAAAAAGGCAAAGAGCCAGCATATTTCGGGTAGAAGACGAAAAATATGGTTGATGCAAAATCAAACAGCGAACGGGTAGAGGCATTGCGCCGGGAATACAAGCGCGACGGCATCTCAGAAGAGAGCGTGCAGCAAAATCCACTTGACCAGTTTACCATCTGGTTTGAAGATGCACTAAACACCGATATGACCGATGCCAACGCCATGACTCTGGCCACATCTACCAGCGACGGGAAACCCTCTTCGCGAATTGTACTCCTCAAAGGATTTGACGAAGAGGGGTTTCGCTTCTATACCAATTATGACAGTCGCAAGGGCAAAGAACTCTCTGAAAATCCCCATGCAGCGCTCTGTTTTTATTGGCCTGCACTTGAGCGGCAGGTGCGTATTGAGGGCACAGTTTCAAAGCTTAGCCGTGAGCAATCGGCCAGCTATTTCAGGTCGCGCCCGCGAGACAGCCAGATCGGGGCGTGGGCATCTCAGCAGAGCAGCAGGCTGAAAGACAGGGAGGAATTGGAAGCCAATTTCGAAGAGCTCAAGCAAAAATTTAAAGATCAGGAGGTACCGCTTCCCGATTTCTGGGGAGGATACACCCTGTTGCCCGAGGCTGTCGAATTTTGGCAAGGCCGAACCGGGCGCCTCCACGACCGTATTTTGTACATCCGCCCTAGTAAAGACCAGGAATGGGAAATTCAGAGATTAA
Source organism: Aliifodinibius sp. S!AR15-10 (assembly GCF_031569985.1). Taxonomy (NCBI): domain Bacteria; kingdom Pseudomonadati; phylum Balneolota; class Balneolia; order Balneolales; family Balneolaceae; genus Fodinibius; species Aliifodinibius sp. S!AR15-10. The sequence goes on from NZ_JAMQKA010000044.1 coordinate 28,638, forward strand.
ATCCGTAGAGACCAAGAAATAGGAACTGCAGGCCAAGATTCATGGGCAAAAACAAGCTGGAACGATTCGCCGAAATTGCTGAATTTGATCACGTCTTGGAACTAACTGATTTCCAGGATGAAGATCGTAAGAAACCAAAAGGGAAGTGGAATGAGGAGGTGTTTGAAAATGATCATCCCATCATCCTGGAACTGGCCTGTGGAAAAGGGGAATATACGCTAAAGCTAGCCGAGCAACATCGGGAGACCAATTTTATCGGGATTGATATTAAGGGCGCCCGCATTTGGAAAGGGGCTACTCGTGCACTAGATCGAGATCTTTCAAACGTACGGTTTTTGAGAATCTATATCGATCACCTGGATGAATATTTTTCGGCCGGGGAAGTGGAATATATGTGGATTACGTTCCCGGATCCCTATCCCAAATGGAGTGATCGAAACAAGCGACTGACATCCCCAAAGTTTTTATCCATCTATCAAAAAGTCTTAAAAAAAGATGGCACCATTCATTTTAAGACTGACAGCGACAAACTATGGGATTTCACAAAAAAAGTCGTACGGGAGCGATGTGAAGTGCTGGATTTGGTAGAAAACGTATACAAAGAACGCCCAGAGGATCCACTGCTCACTACGAAAACATTTTACGAGAAGAAACACCTCGAAAACGGTAAAGTCATCAAGTATCTGCAGTTCAAATTACCCCACGAACCGATCGAGTTTTAAACAGATTGCATTCGTTTATGTAGTAACACTTCTCCCTCCCAAAGGCGTTGGGGTTATTGCTTGTGATACAATTCAAGTTCTACACGCCGGTTTTGTCTTCTTCCTTCCTCAGTGTCGTTGCTGGCTACAGGATTTGTTTCCCCGTACCCAAATGCAAACACACGATTTGTGTTCACGCCTCGAGCAACCAGGTATTCTTTTACGGCGTTAGCACGAGCTACCGAGAGTTTCAGATTGGTATTGGGATCACCAACATTATCGGTATATCCCCTGATGATTAAGCGCAAATCGGGGTCCTCAGTCATGATTTCGGCCAGTCGGTCGAGCTCGTCATATGAGACTGGCGCAATATTGGCACCGCCTGTTGAAAACTGAAGGTTATCGATTATCGTTTTCAAGTCTTGTTTTACAACAGAACTCAATTCTTTTTTCTCCGGACATCCGTTATTTGAGGATGGTCCCGCTACATTGGGACAGTTATCTTGGGCATCTGCTACGCCATCGCCGTCGGCATCGGATTGAGCAGTGGGAGGACACCCATTGTTATCGACTTTGCCCGATTGTTGAGGGCATTCGTCTTTGTCATCCGGAATGCCGTCGCCATCGCTGTCCGGGCAGCCTTTGGTTTGCATATTTCCTGCCACGTCAGGGCATTCATCACGCAGGTCTGACAGTCCATCTCTGTCTGAATCGGGGCAACCGTTCATATTTTTTCGACCGGGTATGGTTGGGCAGTCGTCATCTGCGTCCGTTATGCCGTCCTCATCTCTATCTGGGCATCCAAAACTTGAATCACCATATTGTCCCGGACACAGATCAATCCGGTTGGGTACGCCATCTTTATCCCTGTCAGTAGATCGGCTAACGGCAAATTTTAGCCCCAGCGAATAGACCAGGAAGTCATCATGGTCTCGTCCGTCAGTACTGAATTGGCTCCCAAGCTTGTCAATGCCATCTGAAAAAGTGCGATTATACGTAGCATTTGCAGTAGCGTAGAAACCATCCGTAATCCGCAGATCAAAACCCGCCTGAAATGGCACCTGTAAGCTTACACTATTTTTGATGGTTTGGGTTTCATTTGGAAATCTCTTCTCACCCTTAAAAAAGGACGTAATTCCAATTCCAGTAGCTACGAAAGGCTGAATGGTGCTGCGGTCACCTATTGGGTTAAGCTTTATAAGACTATTAAAGTTGTAGAATTTATTATCGAAACCGGACCTTTCAGGAGTGACATAGTCCAGTTGTCCATATATGGCTGAGATCTCAAGATCCCAGTTGTCATGGAGATACTGGCTTATGCCAATTCCGCCGGCCCAATCCTTTTTCAACTTTAGTTTGAGCATTTCGTTGGCGGTGTCGCCGTCATATTCCTGATGGCCAAAATAGAAAGAAAGCCATGTTCTTTTGTCTTTGTTTTGTGCCCGAGATTGAGAAGTAACGCCGAGGAACAGACCCAGTAAGATGACAGAATTAATCAGTAAAACTTTCATGTAATACTCTGATTTTAAACAGTATGCCGTTAAAATATAATGAACAGTTAACACAGATTACCACTTTCGATGCTTTGGTACAAATTTGTGCGGATTAAAATTTTTCAATCTAAAAAGGAATCACTCCGGCATAGATTATAGCTAATTTTAAGGGCGGATAAGAAGGACTATTGCTTTTGTTCAATAATTTATTACATTGCTAGTTAACACTGTTAAGTAGCATAGGAATGAGTGAGGAACAAAAGATATCGCTCCGTGATAAGATAATTGAGGCCAGCAGGAACCTCTTGCTCGATGAGGGCTATCGCGGGTTTTCGCTACGAAAAGTGGCTCGCAAGATAGGGGTCAGTGCTACCAGTATTTACCTTCATTTTGAGGGTAAAGATGACCTTATTCATACGTTAATTGATGAGTCAATACAAAAGTTGAATGCCAAGCTGGCTGAAACTGCTTCAAAGGAAGAAGATCCCGTAGAAAGGCTGGAGGTCTTAGCTTGGACATACACCAATTTTGCCCTCGAGAACCCCAGGGAATATCTGATCATTTATGTTGTCAGCTCCGACGAAATGACACGCTATCCAAAGGAAAAATTCAGGAAGGCCCGGCAGGGATATGAACTCCTGACGGAGACGATTGAGGATGGGGTAATAAAAGGAATTATGGACGAAGAAGATCCTCGAATAGCCTCCTACACTTTTTGGGCCCAGTTGCACGGTGTCATGTCGGTGGTATTAACCAAGAGGTTGGACTCACGCATTGATCAAACTGCTTTTTTAGAACAGGCCATCCAGCATATTATTGATGGTTTTCATGTACGGACATCAGTAGATAAATAACCCATTTATGATTTTAACAACGCTCGGAGGTCTACATTATGGAACAAATTGGGGAATTATTTGGAGTACTTTCTGAGTTTACAACGTGGACACTAATAGTCAGCTTAATAGTGGCCATCCTATACGCCTATATAGGGGCTCCTCTTTGGATCTGGGCCGTTTCAGGCCTGGTGGCACTTTACGGTGTCGGAGCTCCTGTATGGCTTATCAGCACGTACGTAGTGCTCTGTTTGATTTTTAACATCAAGCCCCTTCGCAGAACGCTGGTGACTTCGCCGATTATGAAGTTGCTGGATGCAATGAACTTCCTGCCCACCATTTCAGAAACAGAGCGTACGGCAATTGAAGCCGGCAACGTTTGGGTGGATGCCGACCTGTTTTCGGGCAAACCCGATCTGAAAAAGCTGGCCAGCGAATCCTATCCGGAATTGAGCGAGGAGGAACGGGAATTTCTGGACGGCCCGGTCGAAGAGCTCTGCAGTATGGTGGATGACTGGGATGTACACGTGCGAAAAGGATTTACCGACGAGGTGTGGGATTTTATGCGGAAACACCGGTTCTTTGGCCTGATTATTCCCAAAGAATATGGTGGACTTGAATTTTCCGCCACGGCACACAGTGCCATCATCAGCAAACTTGCCTCCCGATGTGGACCGCTTTCTATTACGGTAATGGTGCCCAATTCACTTGGTCCGGCCGAATTGCTGATGCATTACGGCACCGAGGAGCAGAAAAAATACTATCTGCCCCGCCTGGCAAAGGGAGAAGAAATTCCATGTTTTGCCTTAACAGAACCCACTGCCGGATCTGACGCCGGTTCGATGACCTCTAGTGGGGAGGTATTCCGTGATAAAGATGGGGAGGTGAAAATTCGCCTTAACTTCAGTAAGCGATATATCACACTTGCGGCCATTTCAACAGTTATAGGACTCGCTTTTAAACTTCGAGATCCCGATAATATTCTCGGTAAGGGCAAAGACCTGGGTATCACTTGTGCTCTGATCCCCAGTGATACTGAGGGAGTAAAACTGGGCAGGCGCCACGATCCAATGGGCGTTCCTTTTTACAACTGTCCTATTGACGGAGAAGATGTTGAGATTCCAATTGGTTATATAATCGGTGGACACGAGCAGGCCGGCAACGGCTGGCGCATGCTGATGGAGTCGCTTGGTGTGGGACGGGGCATCTCGCTTCCAGCTCAGAGTGCAGGAGGATCCAAAGTAGCGACTCGTGCAATTGGGGCCTACACAGCGGTTCGTCACCAATTTGGCATCAATATCGGTAAGTTTGAGGGCATCGAGGAGCCAATGGCGCGAATTGGTGGATTCACCTACCTGATGGAAGCTGCAAGACGTTACACCTGTGGTGGACTTGATATCGGGGAGAAGCCCTCGGTAGTCACGGCCATTGCCAAATATAATTTTACAGAACTGGGTCGCCAGGTAGTTAACGACGCAATGGATATCCAGGGAGGAGCCGGTATCTCACGGGGACCGCGTAATATCTTCGCCTCCACCTATATCTCTACTCCAATTGCGATTACCGTGGAGGGCGCCAATATCCTGACCCGAAGCCTGATGATTTTTGGACAGGGAGCCATCAGGTGCCATCCCTATGCCTATGACGAAATCGATGCGCTCACCCGTAAAGATGCCAACGCATTTGACAATGTCTTCTGGAAACATATTGGACATGTGGTGAGAAACTCGGCCCGATCGGCGGTTCTGAGCCTGACGCGGGGTGCCTTTGTATCCGCTCCTGTAAGTGGTCCGGCAGCCAAATATTACAAGAAATTGGGCTGGAGTTCTGCCTCTTTTGCTTTCCTGGCGGATATAGCGCTTGGCTCGTATGGCGGGGGACTCAAGATAAAAGAGAAGATAAGCGGGCGCTTTGCTGATATCCTGAGTTGGATGTACCTGGCAACGGCGACTTTGCGGCGATTTGATGCTGAAGGGCAGCGAGAGGAAGATCGTGTGTTTTTCGAATGGGCAATGGAACACGCCTTTGCGCAAATCCAGGAATCTTTCGATGAGATATACCGGGAGATCAATGTCCCGGGACTAAGTTGGCTTTTCCGGGGCCCAATTGCCCTGTGGTCTCGAATAAATCGTATTGGTACCAAGCCATCTGACAAGCTCGGTCATAAAGTAGCCCAGGCAATGCAAATCCCGGGAGAGCAGCGCGACAGACTTACGAATGGGATGTATGTTCCTGCTGATGAAAGGGATACTATTGCCCGGTATGACAACGCACTGAACTTAATGGTTGAGGCCGAACCGGTCTATCATAAACTGCACCAGGCAACAAAGAAGAAAGAGCTGCCTAAAACCCAACCGCGATTTGTTATAGATGAAGCCTTGGAAAAAAGCATTATCAACAAAGAGGAAGCCGACTTGGTACGCAGGGCGGAAGAGGCCAGGGTAGACGTGGTTCAAGTCGATGAGTTTACCCTTGAAGAATATCAAAATCAGACACCCTCAACTCCCAAAAAGAAGGATAAAGATAAAATGAGCGTGTGATTTAGTAGCAAGTAGTTAGGAAGGCTTTTGCTACGACGAGCGGAAGAAAGGATTGAGGGACTGAAAAAGATCAGTCCCTCAATCTCATCCTATGTGTTTAAAATAACCTGAGTTCGAGATAAAAACTGTCATGGCGAGGGATTCAGCGACCATCGGGATCCCGACAGTGGTCTGGAGGCAATCTCCTAATAGGATAAATAAAAATCGGGCAGGGTGATCGCCACGTCGACTTCAAGATGGGGCCGGCTACTATCAAAGACGCCTCCTCGCGATGACAGCTATAATTTTTGTGATCCTTATATCGAACTGATGTTCCCACCCGCAAAAACCCATTTTTTTCTACATTTGCCACTAAACAGAGTTTTAATTGTATTATGAGGTTTAGCAGGGCTTTTTTGACTTTCCTCCGCCCTTCAATCCTTCAATCCTCAAAAATTCAACCCTTCCTACCAACCACCGCTGGCACCTCCGCCACCGGAGCCGAATCCCCCGCCGCCGCTGAAGCCGCCAAAACCGCCTCCACCGCCGCCGAAGCCTCCTCCGCCGGAACCGAAACCACCACCCATCCAGATGATGCCACCTGAACTGAGCGAGTGTCGCCGTCTTTTGCGACCTTTTCCTCCGCCTCCGCGCCGCGAGGTTACATAGAACACAAAAGCCAAAAAGAGCAGGAATACAATCAGATCCTTATTAACGAATCCGCCGGAAGAATCACTGCTTAGTTCCCCTTCATATTCACCAGAAGCCAGGCCAATCATGGCTGAGGTAGCACGATCAAGTCCATCGTAGTAGTCGCCACTGCGAAAGGCGGGGGTCAGGATCTCACGGATAATACGTCCGGCCATCACATCGGGGATGGCGCCCTCAAGGCCATAGCCGACTTCAATACGCATTTTGCGCTCATTGGGAGCGATGAGGATCAGTACGCCGTTGTACCGATCTTCGTGCCACATTTTCCAATCATTGAAAAGCTGGGTGCCTACTTCTTCAACAGATAGACCCTGCAGGTCAGAAAGGGTGGCAATGGAGATGACATTGGTGGTGCTGTCGCGGTAGTTACGGAGTTTGGTTTCCAGGCGCTGTAATTCCGATCGGTTCAGCATGTTGGCAAAGTCGTTCACATGGCCGGTCGGTTCCGAGGGGAAGTCCTGGCCAAAAGAGCTGCCAATGGTTAGAAAGAGCAGAACAAGAAGAATACCGGTTTTTTTAGTCTGCATCATGATGAGCTAAAATTTTAAAACGCCTGGTATATTCTAACGACTTGATTTAGATATCTGAGTATTCGGCTGCACGCAGAAACTTCATATCGTACCTCGTAACAAGACCTTTGTATTTTTCCATGCTCGAAATTTTTTCCCACCTGTGGTCCGCTCTGAATTGATCCCAGAGTTTGTCGCGGGTTTCCATATTTTCAAAAGAGGTCATATACATCAGGTTAGGCATGTCGGGGCCTGCGAGGACACTGCCATAGAAAACAGGATTAAAACCCAGGCGGTCAAAAATCTCAATTTCATTTCCGCCTTCGTTGAACATGTCCACTTTTCTGCAATATAACAGTTCGCTGGGTCCACCGTAGCTGCGGAGTTCGTACACACGTTCCGATGTTGGGGCATTTAAATCGGGCTTCTGGATTTCGGGAGCAAGGGGAAATGCCTCCATTAATATCGTCTCGATATCTTCATATGGGGAGTTGTCCCTGGCAGCATTGATATAATCGTCGCCATCTGCAAGATACTGTTCATCCTCATTGAGGGCTTTGGGGTAGGCCTTGAACTGGTCGAAAGAGTTGAACGGTACGAGAACATAGATGCGACGATCGGAAGTTGTGTCTTGACCGAAAGGCTTGAAAACCCCAACTGTTTCGAAACCGGCGCGGTGCATAGCCGGGAGATATGCCTCTTCCAGGTATTGATCAACCCGCTGTTCCTGGTCTTGATCGTTCAGATGATAAATTTTTAGCTGGTAAAGCTGCTGCTTTGCCTTATTGCTTTGGGCAAAGGCCTCCATATAACAAGTGATAAGGAAAAGAATGATAAAAACGATAAAACTGTATTTGACAAAACCCTTCATAATAGATATTCCAATTATTTAAAAATTACTAGTCATCACTGTTGTCGTGATAGCTTATTTCATCTGAAAGCTCATTTACATCTCCTCTTTGATAGGGATAAAGGTCTTTTAGTTTACTCCCCACTCTTGTGACTGCATTGGCAATGCCCTGCTCAAACTCATCCTTTCTGAAGTGATCGAGCAGCAGATTCAGCACCCCGTCCCAGAATCCATCCTCCACCTCTTTATGGATTCCTTTCCCTGCGTAAACCGCCACTTTGTGATCATCGGCGGCGATGTAGATTAGAACTCCGTTTTGCAGCTCAGTCTCATCCATCCCCAGTTCGTGGAAAACACGGGCCGCGCGTACCAGCGGCTCCGCATCACAGGTTGATTCAATGTGAACGCGGATTTCCCCCGAGGTCCAGTTTTCGGCGGCGGCTATCGCCTCAATAATATGCTGTTCCTGCTCGTCTGTTAAATATAGGTCAGATGACATGAAATAGTATGATTTTCAAATTGAAAATACCGAATCACAGTGGATCTGGTGAGTTAATTGAAGTTTACTTGGGGAGCTTGTTCGGCACCCTGTTCAGCTTCAAAGTACGCTTTGCTGTCATAACCCAATAAACCCGCAAAAATATTGCTAGGAAAGCGCCGAATCGCGGTATTGTAATCCTGGACGGCATCGTTATAGCGTTTTCGTTCGGTTGCGATGCGATTTTCAGTGCCCTCCAATTGCACCTGCAGGTCTCGGAAATTCTGGTTGGCCTTCAGTTCGGGATATTTTTCAACCGTCACCAACAGCCGTGAAAGGGCACCGGAAAGCTGCGCCTGTGCCTGCTGGAACTGCTGCACTTTTTGGGGATCATTCAGATCCTGGGCGCTCACCTGAACCGACGTGGCTTTACTACGGGCTTCAATGACCTGGGTGAGTGTTTCCTGTTCAAAATTTGCAGCCCCTTTGACCGTATTCACCAGGTTGGGAATAAGATCCGATCGCCGCTGGTACTGGTTTTCTACCTGTGCCCACGACTGGTCAACCGTTTCTTCCTGGTTCACCAGGCTGTTATTTACATTAATGCCATACATTACCAATACCGCCAACACGCCAATACCTAACCAAGTTTTAATATTCATAGCTACTCTCGAAATTTTATATAGTTCTAAATTCGGCATCAATATACGAAATGAATAACAGATTGATGCAAAGTTTCAAACGGGAATTTATTTTTAGGATAATCGTTTAGTTACGTATTTTAGCCACCCACAAATTCTGAACAGTAAAACCGTTTATTTTGAATCCCAATTTCATCTACTTCGATCTAGACGACACGCTTCTAGACCACTGGGGTGCTGAAAAAGCCGCATTAAATGACCTGTATAATGAGTTTGATGTTTTTAGCTCCACAACCCCAGAAGAACTGATTGAAACCTATCATCGTATTAACAAGGGCTTGTGGGATAAGTACGGTAAAGGACGTATTGACCGAGACACATTACAGCGATTAAGGTTTGAAGAAACACTTGCGGCGCTGAGGCTGGATAGCTCTCTGTATGAAGAGACGGGTGACTATTACATACAGGCCTATCGTAACCATTGGGAGTGGAAAAAGGGTGCTGCTGAAGCCCTTGAAACCATAAGCAATAACTTTGATGTGGGTATCCTTACCAATGGATTTGCGGAGACACAAAAGCTGAAGATTGAGCAGTTTGCACTGTCCGAAATTGCGGAGCACCTTGTTATTTCAGAAGAAACGGGTTTCCTGAAACCGCAGCCCGAAATCTTTGAACACGCTACATCGCTGACCAATAATAAACCAGAGGAAATTTTGTACATTGGAGATTCCTATACCTCTGATGTGATCGGTGGAAGGGCTTATGGCTGGAAAGTCGCTTGGTACACTGATGAAGAAGAGATAGAAAAAGGCCGGGAAAGCGACGCTGATTTTGTTTTTGATAACTTTAAAGATCTTACAGATATGTTGAATGTTGGAAAGTAAATGTTAAAGATTAAACGAGTTAACCCGGAAATCTCACATCTGCGCTAAACATTGTTACCTTCAACATTCAACCTATTCAACTTCCAATTTTTTAATAACCATACTTAATGTCAGAACAAACCATTACCGAACCGGAAGTCACGCTCGAACTTGCTATTGAACACGGTCTCAACGAGGAGGAATATGAAAAGATCCAGGAGTTTCTGGGCCGAAAGCCGACCTTTACCGAGCTTGGGGTCTACTCCGTTATGTGGAGCGAGCACTGCTCATACAAGAATTCGATTCTCGAAATTAAGAAGCTCCCCAATGAGGGACCGCAGATGCTGGTAGGGGCCGGTGAGGAAAATGCCGGACTGGTCGATATTGGTGACGGATTGGGTTGTGTATTTAAAGTGGAAAGTCATAATCATCCTTCTGCCATTGAGCCGTACCAAGGCGCTGCAACCGGGGTAGGCGGTATCCATCGTGATATCTTTACCATGGGCGCCCGACCCATTGCAAGTTTGAACTCACTGCGTTTTGGTGAGATGTCGAATCCAAGGGTGCGATTTTTGCTGGATGGTGTCGTTCGCGGTATCGCGGATTACGGTAACTCGTTTGGAGTACCCACGGTTGGCGGAGAGATCTATTTTGATGAAAAGTATGAAGGCAATCCACTGGTGAATGCCATGAGTGTCGGCATCGTCAAGGAAGGGCAGACTGCCTCTGCTGTGGCAAAAGGAGTGGGCAACCCGATTATTATTGTGGGTTCAAGCACCGGGCGTGACGGCATCCATGGTGCTACGTTTGCCTCTGAAGAGATTAGCGAAGAAAGTGAAGAAAAACGTCCCAGCGTGCAGGTGGGCGACCCCTTTACCGAAAAACTGCTGCTGGAAGCCACGCTCGAAGCGATCAAAAACGGCGGTATCGTCGGTATCCAGGATATGGGAGCGGCCGGTATCAGCTGTTCTTCCTCCGAGATGAGTGCTAAGGGCAAATGCGGCATGGATATCGACTTGGACAAAGTGCCACAGCGAGAGAAAGGAATGACCGCTTATGAACTACTACTCTCTGAAAGCCAAGAGCGCATGTTGATTGTGGCGGAGAAGGGTCGCGAGCAGGAAGTTATTGATATTTATGAAAAATGGGATCTGAACGCTGTCATTATTGGTGAAGTGGTGGAAGGCGAAAATGTGACCTATCGCAAGGATGGCGAAGTCAAAGCCGATATTCCGGCTGACAGTCTCGTGCTAGGCGGTGGAGCTCCGCAATACGTTCGAGAATCCAAACGTCCCGACTACCTTGATGAGGTACACAATTTCGATTTCAGTACACTGGAGCATTCTACGGATCATAATGAGACTTTGAAGAAACTATTGGGTTCGGCGAACATCGCCTCAAAAAAGTGGGTCTACGAGCAGTATGACACGATGGTCCGCACCAATACGGTGAACGGGCCAGGAGCCTCTGATTCCGGTGTGGTGCGTATCAAAGGAACCAACAGGGGACTGGCCGTCAAAACCGATTGCAATGGTCGTTATGTGTACCTGAACCCGCGGCGCGGTGGCAAGATTGCAGTAGCCGAGGCGGCACGAAATGTGGTATGCAGCGGCGCAAAGCCTCTGGCAATCACCAACTGTTTGAATTTTGGAAATCCCTACAAACCGGGTGTGTATTACCAGTTCAGAGAAGCTTTGGCAGGTATGAGTGAAGCGTGCCGAACATTTAATACACCCGTTACCGGTGGAAATGTGAGTTTCTATAATGAAAATCCAGAGGAAGCGATCTACCCGACACCCGTGATCGGTATGCTGGGATTGGTTGAAGATCTCGATCATACGATGACGCCCGGCTTCAAAAATGAAGGAGATGCAGTTTATTATCTCGGGGCTGATCGTACTGGATTGGGTGGTTCGGAATATCTGAGTGTGATTCACGATCTCACCACTGGAAACACCCCGGATATCGACCTGGATTTTGAGGCGAAACTGCAGGACAGCCTGCTGAAAGCGATAAAAACCAAGTTGGTTACGGCTGCCCACGATGTCTCCGACGGGGGACTGGCAGTAACACTGGCAGAAATGGCCGAGTTTTCCGACAAAGGTGCATCAATCAGCTTTAAAGAGCTCAAAGGAGAGCTTATTGAACAGCTGTTCTCAGAGGGACAATCCGGAGTAGTGGTAACGGTGGCAAAAAAGCAGCAAGAAGCTTTTGAGAAGTACTTCAGCGATGCAGGCATTCCTTTTGTGAGTCTTGGCAAAGTGAGTGGTAAATCGCTGGTCATCGATGACGCTGTTGACGTTTCTGTAGAGGAAATAAGCTCGGTTTACGAGAGCGTGATTCCCAGCGCCATGAACCGGTAAAATTTGATCATTGATGAACGATTTTATCTTCAATGGGCTTTGAAAAGCAGATCAAAAAAGGAACCAAGACAAAAGCTCTATGAAAGATAAAGTGATACTCATTGTTGGCGGCTCGGGAGGAATTGGCAGTGCGTGTGCCAAAGTATTTGCGCGTGCTGGTGCAAAAGTGGTGCTGGCCGCACGCAGCACCGATAAGGCCGAGCAGGTTGCCAAGCAGATCAATGACAACGGTGGTGATGCCTTTGTAATAAGTGTGGATGCCACCGAGCTGGCCTCCGTATCCAACATGGTGCGAGAGATTACCGACGATCTCGGAAAGATTGATGTGCTTATTAATGCTTTCGGCTCTGCAATCATCCAGCCTCTCCTCGATATCAAACCGGATGACGCCAAAGATCTCATAGAAACAAATGTGTACGGGACATTCCTGGTAACGCAAACCGTCGTGCGCTACATGGCGACTGAAAAGCAAGGACAGGTCATCATGTTTCCCGGCACCATGGGGAAGTATGTAATGAAAAACGCCTCCGTTTATGCGGCCACCAAATTTGCTGTAACCGGTTTTACGAAATCACTGGTTGAGGAACATCGACGCAGCGGTATCAACTTTACGCTGATGTACCTGGGCGGAGTGGCAACGCCCATGTGGGACGATTCGAAAGTGGATATGCGCGTTCAGAAAGAGAAGATGCTGCAACCGGATGAAGTTGCTAAATCTGTCTATTATGCGGCCAACCAACCACAGCAGTCTGTGCTGAATGAGATTGTGATCCAGCCTGAATCTCACCAGATGGTTTAGGGAATTAGGAATTGAGAATGAAAAATTAAGAATTTCCCACCTATTGGGAGGGAGGTGTACTCCCGACCATTGATGAGTTACCCAGCAGTTTTTTCCAGTACGCCGTCAAGGGATTTTGCTATTTTTTCAATTCCCTCATCAATATGTTTTTTCTCAACAGTTAGGGGAGGACGGAATCGCAGTGTTCTTTCGCCACACCCGAGGATCATTAAGTGATTTTTAAAACACTGTTTTGTCAGCTGATTTCGAAATTCAGTCGTGGGGAGATCAATAGCACAAAACAGGCCTTTGCCCCTGGGGTTGGTTACCTGTTCATACCGTTCTGCCAGCTCGTATATTTTTTGTTGTAGGTAATGGCCAACTTCGGCTGCATTTTGGACCAGCTGCTCCTCTTCAATCACTTCCAGGATACGCCCAAAGCGGACCATATCTACAAGATTGCCGCCCCATGTTGAGTTAATGCGAGAGGAGACATTAAAAACATTGTCCTCCACTTCATCCACGCGACGACTGGCTAGAATCCCGCAAACCTGGGCCTTTTTCCCAAATGCGAGGATATCGGGCTTCACATAGTGCTCATGCGCCCAGAATTTGCCGGTCATGGCCACCCCGGTTTGTACCTCGTCATAGATCAGTATCGCCTCATGTTCATCAGCCAGCCGGCGAAGTTCTTGATGAAATTCCAGGCGAAAGTGGTTGTCCCCGCCTTCACCCTGAATCGGCTCTAAAATGATTGCAGCAATTTCATCCTCAAACTTCTCAAAATATTCTTCTGCTTGTTCTACAGCCTGTCGCTCTAGCTTTTGTACCTGTGCAATGCGTTCCGGGGTCACTGGAAATGTCATGGCAGGAGTTAGAACCCGGGGCCAGTCAAACTTTGGAAAATACTTAGTTTTTGTGGGATCGGTGTTGGTAAGCGACATGGTATATCCCGTTCGCCCGTGAAATGCTTTCTCAAAGTGGAGCACTTTATGGCCTTTTTCTTCATCATAGCCTTTGGCAAAGTTTTTACGCACCTTCCAGTCGAATGCAACCTTGAGGGCATTTTCTACCGCCAGGGCACCCCCGGCAATGAAGAACGCATGTGGAAGGTATTCCGGGATACCAATCCGGTCGAAATTATCCACAAATTCGGCCATCGCCTCGGTGTAGATGTCTGAGTTTGAAGGTTTATTGACAGCTACTCTGCCCAATTTGTGCACAAATTCATCATTAGTCAGTCGCGGATGATTCATACCCAGGGGATTCGAGGCAAAAAAGCTGAAGAAATCCAGGTATTTTTTGCCTGTATTCGCATCAAATAAGTAGAGTCCCTCACTTTTTTCCAGGTCAAGGACCATCTCATAACCGTCAGCAAGAATATGTTTTGCGAGTATGTTCCGAACCTGATTGGGTGTTACTCTTGTATCTACTTCCATATACCTCTTTTACTTGTTTAATTAGCTTATATAAACAGATTTTCCCGGATAATAATTGTATGGAGGGAGTACGTTTTAATACAAAGAAAATCCAATTTACTATTGACAATGGCCCAAGTCAAACGTATACTTGTGCACTCTATCGCGGGGTAGAGCAGCTGGTAGCTCATCGGGCTCATAACCCGAAGGTCGCAGGTTCGAATCCTGCCCCCGCCACTAAATTCGACGGCTCTCTGCACGACGTGGGGAGCCGTTTTTATTTTGTGTGATTGATCTCAAGGAGGGCTGCTATGTTTTACGTTTATGCGCTGTATTCCCCCGACTACGAGAAGATTTATATCGGCTACACTTCGCATTTAGAGCAGCGGCTGCTTTCCCACAACGAATTGGGGACCAAAGGGTGGACGGTAAATTACCGCCCGTGGGAGCTGGTCTATGGCGAGCAACATGAAACCAAGGGGGAGGCGATGCGCCGCGAGAAGCAGCTCAAAAGCGCCCGGGGTCGGGATTTTATCTGGGAGAAGATCCGGGACGAACGTTGAGGCAGAGCAGCTGGTAGCTCACCGGGCTCTTATCCGCCAGCCGGCGGACGCAGGTTCGAATCCTGCCCCCGCCACTAATTCAACGGCTCTTTGCTCGATGCAGGGAGCCGTTTTCTATTTTAAATCCTTTCGCTTCCACCCCGAACGAATATGTACTATGTTTACGCGCTGTATTCCCCCGGCTACGAGAAGATACCCCATTTATTAGTTGAGAAGTCGAAATAAAATCATCACGTTTGTATATATCTGATTAGATTTTTAGATGAACCTTGAAAACGTGTAAAGGATTTTTAAATGTATCGTCTGCAAAGGGCTGGTTGGCTAGGTTTTTTGGGTGCAATGGCTTTCTTTTTTATTAATTATTCAGCTGCAGTAGCTCAAACTGCAACGATTCAAGGTACTGTAATACTTGAATCTTCAAATCCGGTGACAGTGGGGGGTAATATTGGAGGGTATGGTCTTGCACCGAGTGACAACTCTGCTAGTAGCGACCCCGGATTAAATGACATTATTATTTGGTTGGAGGACAAAAATGAGGCAGCCTTTTACCAGCGGCATGATTCTGTAACGAAGGTTCTTGATCAAGTTGATAAGCAATTTAAGCCGAGACTGATGGCTGTCCGTGTCGGGAATTATGTTCGTATCAAAAACTCTGATCCTGTATATCATAATGTATTTAGTCTTTCAAGAACGAAACGGTTTGATGTGGGACGCCGGTCTCCGAAAGAATACAGGGATGTATTATTTGATCAACCCGGAACGGTGGATGTATTCTGTGACATCCACTCGGATATGCACGCCGTGATCAAGGTGCTACCGAAACAAACCGTATCTTGGTATAAGCTGGACAACAGTGGTGATTTTAGCTTTGAAAAGATCCCAAATGGAGATTACAGGATTCATTTTTTTGCACTGGGTGATCGCCAGAAAAGTTTGGATGTTCGGGTGGTTGACGGGAAAAACATAAAATTGCAGGCGGTTAGGTTGGGTTCATAGACTATGAAAATGCCGGAATTTTCAATAAGGTGGAAACTGCTGGCTGGGTTTGTCGGGCTGGCTTTGCTGGTCTTACTGGTAGTTCTGTTTTCAGTGAGCCGCATTTTGGATAACCGCATTCGGGATGAGATTAATGCGAATTTTCGGGAAGCAGGCAAGATTTTTGAGCAGTTGCAGGATATTCGATTCCGCCAGCTTCACCAAACGGCGACGCTTGTAGCCGAAATGCCATACATGAAGGCGGCTATTTCTACGATGGATGAGAATACTGTCAATAACCAGATCAGGCAGGAGCTAGTGGATTTGCTACATTTTGATCCCATGATCTCTGATTCCCTTTCGGCAGGATCGATTGCAGCAGGTTCCGACTCGGTGGGATTAGTACTTGTACTTGATCAAGATGGAATACCGCTTGGACAACTTGCAGACACGGAACTACCGGATTCTTCAATGCTTGATAAGCCAGGGGTCAGGGAGGCACTGAATGCACGCGCTCCACAAAGGTCGTACATCTGGAAGCAGGGGGACAGCTATTTTAACGTGATAACCATCCCTGTTCTCTTACGGGGTCAGGTCATTGCATCCCTGTCACTGGGCTACCCAATTCGGAATATTGAAGCGGAATTGTTGGCACGGTTGATTGAATACGACGTTTCCTACTTTGTGGACAACAAGTTGCTGGCAACCTCTATTGGGTCCTTGTCGGACCAGGACAGGGCAGTCCTCTCGGAAAATATTCAAACTACTGTCTTTCAAGATAGCAGTAGTAGTGAGGGAACTACGATTGAACTGGAACTGGATGGAAAACAGTGGCTGCTCTATGTGCTGCCGATGGTGGAACAGGGAAAGAATGGAGCTGGCATTACCGGGTATTACACCGTTGCTCAATCATTGAACCAGGCATTGGCTCCACTGCGTGAGTTACAGCAAGTCATTTATTACATCGGTTTAGGTGGCATTCTGATCGCTGTAATTCTCGGAATTACCCTCACAAATAATTTGACAAAGCCTATCAAGCTGCTTTTGAAAGGGATTAATCGTATTGAAAATGAGAATTATGATGAACCGGTTGAGGTGGTAAGCAGCGATGAATTTGGCCAACTTACCGAAACATTCAATAAGCTGGTTTCACACATCAAGGAAAACCTTAGGGAAAAGGAAATTTTGCTGGCGGAAATACATCACCGGGTGAAAAACAATTTGGCTGTAATTTCAGGATTGCTGGAGTTAGAAGGACAAAATTCCGAAGATGGGCAAAGCGTTCGTATCTTGAAGAATAGTCAGATGAGGATTCATTCCATGGCCACCGTACATGAAATGTTGTACCAGTCAAACGATTTTAACAACCTTTCGTTTGATGATTTTGTAGCCAAGATGGTATCCTCCATCCAGGGGGTATATACAAATAACGGTTCCCCAAAGCAGGTTACCCTTGACATAAGTGATGTGCAGCTGAATGTAAATCAAGCAGTGCCGTGTGGTCTAATTATCAATGAGTTGGTAACCAACGCCTTTAAGCATGCCTATCCGGGCAGTCGTACCGGCTTAATCAACATTACGCTGGAAGAGAGGGATAATCATATTTTTCTCTGCGTCACCGATGAAGGTGTGGGATTACCGGATGACTTTAGCTTTGAAGAAAATAAAAATGAATCGCTGGGATTTACCCTGGTCGAAATTTTGGCAAGACAGATTAATGCCGAGTTAAATGTGAATACAGAAGGGGGAACAAGCATTTCGGTTCTGTTTGAAAAGAAGAATAAAAAAGGAGCGAGCAGTTCATTGAATTTAAACTGATACTCCAGATTTATGTCCAACGGACATGAGATTAAGGGCCTTCAAAAAATGATGCATATGAAGACAAAAACCTCACTTTTTTTCATCCTGTTGTGGAGCCTGTGTTCAACGGTTGCACAGGCACAAATTAATTTTGGAGGTCTGGCAGAATTTGAACTCCGGAAGGGGGGAGCGGATTCCGATCCAACCGTCAACCAAACTCCCAATGACGAGTGGTTCGTGTATTCTCCATCAGTAAGGATTTTTGTTAATGGGAGGATTTCTGATCAATGGTTTGTTTCCGGGGCCTTGCAATCCGACTATTATCGGGGACAACGCAGTGAAATCTTTTTTTCCTCTTTCAACATTAATTGGTTAGCCAGTGAGTCGCTGAAGATTACGGCTGGTCGTTTTATTACTCCGTTTGGCCGTTATGATGAGCTATTACTTTCTTCCCAGAATCCATTCGTACACATGCCGCTCTCCCACGTTTGGAATATGCCTGTGGACCGGAAGCAAGGGTATGTCTTTTCGGGTACTTCCTATGATGGCATCGCGGGACAGTCACTTGTATATCGAAGACTCTATTCCCAGGGATTGATGCTCAGCGGCGTTAATGAACGGGAGACCCTGGAATACCAGCTGGCTGCCACGTTGACGAGTGTCTCAAGTTATACGGATGTTGGGGAGCAGGATCGACCGGCATTAACAGGACGGCTGGTGATGCAGCCGGTCATTTGGAATAAAATCGGTATCTCGTTTTCCAACGGTCCTTATTTGATAGACGATCCCATCAATGATGTGCTCCAGGATGAGCGGAGAGCCAAATATCACCAAACCATTGTTACTGCTTATACCGAATTTTCCTACCACTATTACCAGTTGCTGCTACAATATACCTTTAACCGGTGGGATTCACCGTGGATAGACTCCCAGGGTGAACTCGTGGAAGATAATATTCAAAATGATGTAACCCACTATCTTGCCAAACTCAAAGTTAGATTCCCGTTTTGGGTGGGGGGATATGGCGCCGTCCGGTTTGAACGATACCTGCCGCACGACATCACGCTCAATTCCCGGGACATTACCGGGCAGCCCACCCCCGATAAAGATCGTTTTGAATTTGTGATAGGATACAAGGTGAAACGGAATATTACCCTGAAGACCTCGTACCTGTTGTCACGAAACGACGGTCTGGAATTAGAGGATGATGTCTTTGCTATCCAGCTCAGTGCCGGGTTTTAGTAGCTTCCCACTTCACCAACTTATCACGTTACCGTAGCGTGCTCATACTCGAGTACCGTCTTTTCAATAATCTTGATACAATCCTGGAGTTGCTCCTCATTCATAATAAGAGGGGGCGCAAACCGGATGATATTGCCATGGGTGGGCTTGGCCAGCAGCCCGTTTTCCTTTAGCTTAAGGCATATATTCCAAGCGGTATCGCTTTCCGGCGTATCATTTATCACTACAGCGTTCAACAATCCTTTACCACGAACTTTGGTAATCAGGTTGGTCTCTGTAATTAGGTTCTGCATCTCAGCCCTGAAAATGTTGCCAAGTTTTTCGGCATTATCAGCCAGGTTTTCATCTTTGACGACGTCAAGAGCCGCCATGGCCACGGCACAAGCCAAAGGATTACCGCCATAGGTAGAACCATGCTCACCGGGACGGATACACTCCATGACTTCGTCATCGGCCAATGCAGCCGAAACGGGGTACGCTCCGCCGGAAAGTGCCTTTCCGAGTATCACGATATCGGGACGCACATTTTCGTGATCTACACAAAGCAGTTCGCCTGTTCGTGCTATCCCGGTTTGAATCTCATCAGCTATGTACAGCGCGTTGTTCTTTTTGCAGAGGTCATAGCTCTTTTTAAGGTATCCCTTGGAAGGAACCACAACACCCGCTTCGCCCTGGATCGGTTCAACAAGAAAACCCGCAACCGTGGGATCCTGTAAAGCCTCTTCAAGTGCTTCCAGGTTATCATAGGGAATGGACTTAAATCCGGGTGTGTAGGGACCGAAATTTTCCCGGGCCAGGGGGTCGTTTGAAAATGAGATAATACTTGTTGTTCGCCCGTGGAAGTTACCTTTGGCGACCAAAATTTTTGCCAGGTCGGGTTCAATTCCTTTTTTCTCATAGGCCCACTTTCGACAGAGCTTGATGGAGGTTTCCACCGCTTCGGCCCCCGTGTTCATCGGCAGCAGCTTGTCGTACCCGAAATAATTGTGCATGTATTCTTCATAGGTCCCAAGCATATCGCTGTAAAAGGCTCGGGAAACCAGGGTCAGCTTTTCCGATTGATCTCGGAGTGTTTGAATGATTTTGGGGTGACAATGTCCCTGGTTAACAGCAGAGTAGGCCGACAGGAAATCGTAATATTTTTTTCCTTCCGGATCCCAAACAAACACACCCTCGCCTTTTTCCAAAACTACCGGCAAGGGATGGTAGTTGTGTGCTCCATATTTGTTTTCCAGTTCTATTGCTTGTTGGGTACTCTTCATATAAAACTCTTAGTGTGCGTTAGATTGACCTGAATTTACGATGCTAGAGACGTTTTGTAAAAAGATATAAGTTAAAATTTAAGCTTTTATCGCTAGTGATGTTTCAAATTCGATTCAGGTAATATGAACTTAATATTTTGTGTAAAAACCCAATTTGAGTAGATCAGTAAGGATTTTGTTAGAAATTATTATAGTGACATAACAATAATATTTAATAAATTCACTTATCTATAAAATACAGTGCGAAATAACAAGGAGATGTTATGATGGAGATATCAGTTTTTCCGAGCGTATTTGAGTCTACAAGAGCTCAGTTAAACAATGTAAGTAACACTTTGCTCGAAGGTCTGAAAATAGAGCATAATGATGAATCATACATAATTGGAGAATTAGCTTTAAAGGAGGGATTATCACCTCATCGTTTAATCAACTGTGCCCCAGGCGAGCTAGATTTTGAAATACTTTTTAGAGCTGCTCTTCTTATGGCACAACAAAATGCGGGTCGCAATTTTTCTCTTACATTAGGATTTCCGTTCGCACTCTACCAGGTGCATCAAAATACGGCTAAACAACAATTGACCAAAACGCATGATATTATTTTTGATAGCTCTACCTACAGTTTGAATGGGACCAGTGGTAAACAAGCAATATCGGTTAGTTTAAATAAAGTATTCACTGTTCCTGAGGTTGCTGGGAGTATTATTGCTCTTCGTTATGGTGAGAATCCTGAAACAGAAGATTTTATTGTTCTTAGTCTTGGCTATGGTTCATGTGAGGGCGTAGTCAGTACCAAGAGTGGTATTATAAGACGAACCGCTATAAGCACACGTGGAATACGTTACGCTGTTAACCTCATGAAAGATGAACTTCAGAAGGAACACTTTCTCGGTTTCAAAACGGAGCATCAACTTAATGTCGCATTCCAGAAAGGTAATATTAATATCAATAAGCGTTCTGTTGACCTTGCTAATATTAAGCAAAAAGTCTTGAGATCTTACTATAGTAATATAATCCGACCAGCACTGTTAAACGCTTTTCAGGATTCTGATTTTGATACATGTAAAAAACTCTACCTGGTTGGAGGTGGAGCGTATTTTTCGGAATTGACCAATCAGATAAAGTCAGAGTTTGAGGACGTACTTACTGTCATTATTCCTGATAATCCACATACTCTGGCCGTTCGCGGATATTGTATAAACACACAAAAGCAGACGGAGGATGATGTATCGGTTGGGATAGACCTGGGTAATGCCAATACACTTGTCTGTGTTAACAAACAATCCCCACACAAGGAGTAACGATATACTTTTTTGGGATCGAGACACCGTTTTTGAAGGTGATGTCAGTACGGATCACCTGGTTTGGAAGGAGAAATAAGAGGAGATATTCGTGCCTCTGAGGAAGTAGTTCTGAAACGGGGAGCAGTTGTACGGGGTGAGATTACGACCAGGAAATTCCTGGTTGAATAGGGGGGGCACGTAGGCAAAGGAAGGGGAAAAGTAATCCTGCTAAACCATACATCAGAGGCCTTTGAATTACCTGCCGATTTGGGTCGTGTTTAATTTTGCGGGTACAAATAGGTAAAAACCGGCAAAATAATCCATAAATGCACCTTGCATTTTTCGTTTTAGGCCGAAATATCGGCCTCA
>NZ_JAMQKA010000045.1:0-50065 GCF_031569985.1 Aliifodinibius sp. S!AR15-10
TTTTCTCCACGCAGCACAGCCCAGGCTTCCTCAATGGTCACCTTCTTCATCCGTTGCAGGATGCCCTCCGGCACTTTCGGGCGTCCATCGGGATAGCGTTCCCCTTCCCATTCCGGGGTCAGGGCAACTACCTCCTGCCTAGATAGCTGGACTTCTTGCGCCGTTATCGGTTCTGAGACTAAGAGTAGCAATAATACAAACACCAAGTATTTCAATTGTATCATAAGAATTTGAATATAGAAATGAATTATAGTTATGAATCTTCCCCTGCCCCTTAGAAAAACAATATAGTGTTAATAAAACACTTTTTTTAAATGTTAAAAACCCAACTCCCAGTTTTAATTATTCCAGACTTTCCCATCTTGCCGGATATGCCAGGCAGATTCCCCGTCAAATCCCGACGTCGAGACTTCAAACATTGTGGTTGTGACTTCTATATTGGGATCAAACTCCAATCCTTCAATCTTTATATCGTCGATTCCCAGCGTAGAAGCATCATCTGTATACACACCATGATTCAGATAATATTCTCGCATTCGATAATACACCTGGCGCAGAGCCCATTTCACCCGTTCATTCGGATCACGGTTAAAGTTCTCCGTTCCTTCGACGGCAATTTGTTCAGAAAACTGAACGGTTCCCCACATCTCGGGATAATGAATGTTATTCAATCCTTGAGGAGACCATACGGTGAAGTCGGGTCCATAGGGACGACCCGTGTTAGGATCCTGCTCCAGCTGATATTTCCCGTCTGCCACCTCCAATCGCCGCTGTGCGCGGGCAAAATTCATTTTCCACTGGTCTCCGGAGGCAATTGATTGGCTTCCCGGTGCCACTTCCAGCAGGGCATCCATCGGGATGGCATACTCGGTAGTCCATCCCTGGTCAGTATCTTCCGGGTTATTGATCTCCCCATCCAAACTTACGGCCGACTTGTAGTCCAACAGGTTCCAGTTGCTCAATATCTGGGCCCCGTTGCGATAGGGTTTGGTCAGGAACAGGTCCCATATTGTGCCGAGGGCGTTAATCTCAAATTCCACGTAATCATGGGTATCACCGTTGGGATCAACAAAAATTTCGAATGCATTGTCCAGGTAAAGCGGAGCATTTCGCTCGGTCATCGTCCCCCAGATGTCATCTTCTTCCAACTCCGCCGCCACATACAGGTAATCCTCATCCCACAGCAATTTAACCCGCGTTCGGTGTTTAGGTTCAGCATCTGAACCATCCATAGGCATAAAATCATCCGTCCAGTGAGCACGTTGCCAAATTTCCTCATCAATAGTTCCATCAACCTGGATCGGCTGATCCGTTTTATAAATTACATAGGTTTTGGGATCAAAGGGAATTTGGGGACTGGCGAACTCTTCCCAC
Source organism: Aliifodinibius sp. S!AR15-10 (assembly GCF_031569985.1). NCBI lineage: Bacteria > Pseudomonadati > Balneolota > Balneolia > Balneolales > Balneolaceae > Fodinibius > Aliifodinibius sp. S!AR15-10. Next base: position 1,375 of record NZ_JAMQKA010000045.1, read on the forward strand.
TCAACGCTATCTTCAGAACCTTCTGTATTTTGTGATGAACAACCCAGTATAAGGCCAGCCACAAATCCACAGAAGATGACCAATGCAAAAATACTGTAGTAATTACGAAAGAAGCTGGCTCTCCAAACACCCAGTTTTTTATTTTGCATTAATCGTTTCATGATCTGTATTCCTAATTTAAACAACTTACCAGCCCCTGACGCGCCGAGCCTGCTTATTAACTACCCGCGTGTTTCCCCTGGATTTGGTAGATTCCATCTTGGGCTGCTATCAGGATCACGTTGTTCTGCTCCCCACTGAAACTGACGTTATTCGTTGCGGTGGGAGCCGAGATGTTCTGGATGTGATTTCCTTCGTTATCAAAAACCTGTACGCCGATGCCCTGCGTCGTGGCGACATACACATTGCCCTGCGAATCAACCGCCATACCATCGGCACCGCTCTCCTGGGCGCCCTCGGGAATCTGGAGTTCGGCAAAATTGCGCTTATTTGTTACGGTACCGTCACTGTTCACATCACAAGCGAGCAGGTGAGAACCCCGCGTATTGGCAACATACAGCGTAGATCCATCCGGAGAAAGACCCATCCCGTTTGGAAATTCGATATCATCGATCACGCGAATCACTTCACCCTCAGCATTTACGTAATAGACAGCGGGCGTCTCCTGCATCTTTTCTCCACCGGCAATAAACTGGGAATCACTGAAATAGAATCCGCCTTTATCATCCACCACAATATCATTGGGACCGTCGATGCGGGTGCCGTTGTATTCATCGGCAACTACACGGATCACCTCTCCATCCGTATTCAGCTCTACCACCCGGTGCCCCAGCATTTCACAGGCATAGATCGTGCCGTTTCCACTGGCCTGCAGCGTTGTTGTGACCCCGTTGTCCACCCTCAGCGTATCGATCTGCCCGGAAGGCGATTTCCGCATAGTTCTACTCTGTTCCGGCTGCTCGAAATTATTGTTGGTGAAATAATAGCTGCCATCCATGTACAAGGGAGAACCCGCCGTGTCGAAGTTATAATCGCCGGTTACTGAGGTTAATCGTGCTCCTTCAGCTACTACAGAACTGCTTTCGCCGGTTTGTTGTTCAGCTTCTTCTGAAGATTGCTTCCCGCATCCTGCAACTACTAGCAATAACACCATCATTAGGCCAGTCGAACTGTTTATATATTTCATCGTCTTTTCCTGTTTTCTTAATATTAAATGTCTCAATAATCTTATTATTCACTTATTGCTTGATCCGGCAATACAAAAGCTACGTAGTAATCACCAGGGTTTGTGCCACGACCACCGCCGGCCGCAATAACAATGTACTGTTTGCCTCCAGCCATGTAGGTAGCAGGTGTGGCAAAACCACCGGTTGGCAGAGTAGTTTCCCAGATTAGTTCGCCGGTATCTTTGTCGAAAGCCCGAAACTTGTGATCCCTGGTGGCTCCAATAAATAACAGTCCACCGGCTGTTACAATAGGCCCACCCCAGCTTTCCATGCCGGTCGGAGGAATATCTTTATCAGCCAGTTTGGGATGTGTTCCTAACGGAATCCGCCATTCGATCTCTCCAGTATTTATATTAATTGCGTTGAGTGTTCCCCAAGGCGGTTTAATGGCAGGCAGTCCATTGGGACCTTCGAGACGTCTATATGCCGTTATGTTTATAAAACGGCCACCCTCATTGTCTTGTTTATCTATGTTTTGTTTAGATTCTTCGATAGTCCCTTCTTTTTCATTATATAAATAAGCGATAATGGCGTCTTTTTGCACTTCTGTGATATTGGTGAACGCCGGCATGCGCCCGCCCCCTTTTTCAATAATATTGAGCACCTCCTCTTTTGTAAGCCGGTCCTGAACATTTGCAATAGCAGGATAGGTCGGATGCATCCCCTCCCGGTTGGCCCCATGACAGGTAGCACAATTGCGCTGGTAAAACACTTTTCCCCTTTCATACAGACTTCCGCTGGCTTGAGTCTCCTGCTCTATCCTCTGTAAAGATAGCAGCTCAGGACCTTCATTGGCATTTACGTAAAGCATCCCTGAATTCGGATCGTGTGCCGCCCCGCCCCAATTGGCCCCACTCTGAGTACTTGGGTAATAAAGTGTCCCTCGTGGATCAGCCGGCGTAAACAGGCCATCAGCCCGGTATTTATCAAAAAGAGCCAGTGCCGAATCACGGGCTTCAGCTGTTAAAGTGGGGACCTGATCCCTGGTATAATTTTGCCTTATATAAGGTTCTGGTACCACTGGATGGGGCTGAGTGGGCCAAGCGTTCTCATTTTCAAAATTCGATTTCGGGACTGGACGCTCTTCTATCTCAAACAATGGCTCTCCTGTTTCCCGATTAAATACAAAAGTAAACCCAGTTTTTGTAATCTGGGCAACTGCATCAATCTCTTCCCCATTTTGTTCTACAGTTAATAAATTGGGGGGAGCTGGCAAGTCGTAATCCCACAGGTCGTGGTGCACAGTCTGGTAATGCCAGATATATTCACCACTGGAAGCATCAAGTACTACCAATGAGTTTCCGAATAAATTCTTGCCGGGTCGATCACCACCATAGAAGTCATATGTCGGTGATCCCAGTGGGACGAATACCATGCCGCGTTCGGGATCCAGGCTCATCCCAGCCCAATTGTTAACGCCCCCCTTTGCAATTTCTTGATTTCCTTTAGTTTGTTCCCAGGTATCGTATCCCAGTTCCCCGGGTTGTGGAATGGTATGAAAAATCCATTCCTGCCGGCCGGTCCGCACATTATATGCACGAATATGACCAGGAGCTGAATTATAGCCCTCTCCCACGGCTGAACCCATTATAATCAGGTCTTTATAGATAATGCCCGGAGAGGGAGATTTAACCGAGATAGTGCTCGGATCACGCCCCAGACCTTCATTGAGATTCACGCGGCCGCCGTCACCAAACTCCTTGACCAGTTCCCCGGTTTCTGCATTCAATGCAAACAGGTAGGAACCAGCCGAAAAGAATATCCTTTTGTCTGAGCCTTCCTCCCAATAAGTAACTCCTCGCATGTACCCACGGGGAGGATCTTCAGGAAACGGCTGATACATCCACAGCTCTTTGCCAGTCTCGGCATCTAACGCAAAAACATTGAGTCGAGGTGTGCCTCCGTAAAGCACATCATCAACAATAATTGGATTGGTCTCCATGGTTGAATAACCGTCCTCTTCCAGATCCCCGGACCGGTAGGTCCATGCCACCTCAAGCTGGTCTACGTTATCCTTATTGATCTGGTCAAGCGACGAATAACTGCTACTATAGGTGTCGGCTTTATATACTTCCCAGTCGTTCCCCTCTGGTTTAGACTGACAGCCAAGTAATAAGAGTAGAAAAACGATCCAAAATCCGCCTCCCTTTAGTTGGTAAATAAGCCGAACTGTTATCGATTGTACTGAACTCAAATAACTAAAATCTATTTTTTCCATATTTATATTTTTTCCCACCAAAATACGATTACTATGCTAGTGACCTATATTTTTTAACAGCTCTTTACATCTTAGAAGGGCCCGCATGGTGTGATAATTGCCTTTCCAGATGGTTGCCTTCGGTGCCTCTTTCATATCGGGGTCCTCATCGAGACCACTTTCATACCAACCGCCATATTGCGGATCAAGGAGATACGTTTTAATGTAGTCCCACTGTTTGGCAAATAGATCGAAGTAGTCGTAATTGGGATCATTGGGAAAGTGCTCAGCCATAATAAGCAGCGAATGCAGGGCTTCCGCTTCGGCCCACCATACTTTTGAGGAATCGGTCACCGTCAACTGTTGGTCACCCTGGAAATAATAACCACGGTCGTAAAATCCACCTTCTTCCCCATCCCACGCGTTTTCAATAGTGTGATCTACCATCTTCTTAGCCTGGGTAAGAACGGAATCTTCACTAAAGTCCAGCGCATGGGCAGCTTCGAGCAACAAAAATGCAGCCTCAATATCATGGCCAAAAGTGATGTGATCTGTACCCAGATTCTCTTGCTGGACCGCACGAGATGAGTCTTTATAAATGATGGGCGTCCAATCTTGTTTGAAATAGAGGTTCATATACCCTTTGTCGGTGGTAAATCTATCCCGGACGACGATAAACATTTCGTACAGGCGATCACGCACTGTATCATCCGGCCACACCTGGTAGAGTTCAGCCAGTGCTTCCAGGATGTGGATCCCACTGTTGTAATCTTTGGCGTAGCCTTCATCGTATGGCTGTCCTTCGCGGGTCAGGCTGTTAAAGTAGCCCCCGTATTCTTTGTCATGTGAACCGTTATCCAACCAGCGAAATGCTTTTTTTGCCAGCTCCAGGGCCGCAGTATCGCCGGATGCCTGATAGTAGGATGCCAACCCATAAATTCCAAAAGCGTTTCCATACAGTCCCTTTCGGATTACGCCGTCATCTTCGGTTCGCACATCCCCTTCGCGAGAAACGGTTGTATAAAATCCGCCATGTTCATCATCCCACATCGTCCTCCTTAAAAAATCGAATCCATGCCGGCCATATTTCAGAAAACCTTTTTGGGATGAATCGCGATAGGCCACTTTTGAAGCAGTCCAGGTATGGCGGGCCTGTGTAACAATCATTTTATCCTGGGGACCTACAGGCTGCCAGTCATGTGAGTAGCGACTTAAAAATCCACCATACTCATTGTCAACCGTTCGTGGATACCAAAGCTGGTATTGGTCGGTCAGTACGCTGTCTATCTCTGAGGCAATTTTTTGTCGCTGATCCCCAGCCTCTTCCGAAACATCCTGACAGTTAGTAATCAAAAGACATGTGAGTGCCAGACATAAAAAACTGAAACTTATGTCCCATCCCTTATACCGTTTAAACATAAAATTAATCCCTAAGTTAAAATCTAGCTTTAAACAACCGACTCATGGACACCGTTTTAGCCTGTGTCCATGAATGGCTATAGGTGATACTTTCTGGGAAAAAACGCGATCTCTTTTTAATGGGAAGTTCTACCCATTTAGCTCCAGAGACGATCCCAGGATCGTTGTTCATCCCATTCGGGCGTCGGCTCAAAGAAACCCAGCTCTTCATCCATATGCTCTTTGACAACCTCCTCATTCAGTTCCACCCCGATACCCGGTTTTTCGGGGACGGTGACATACCCGTCCTGGACAATCGGTTTTTCAACCCCGGTAACCAGATCGTCATACCAAGGGGTGTCTACAAAGTGGTGCTCCAGCCAGAGAAAATTTTCTGTCGCCGCCGCTGCGTGTACACAACCCAAGAAGGAAACTGGTGATGAGGCGTGGTGCATCTGCATCGGGATGCCGTGCTGCTGCGCATAGTCGCCAATTTTCTTTGTCTCCAGCAGTCCCCCTGCACCCACGGGATCGGGATGTACAATGTTGACCGCCTGGTTGTCGATCAGATCTTTAAAACCTCCTTCCAGCATATAGATATCTTCTCCTGTAAGCGTGGGAGTTGTCGACGATTCGGTAATCTCCCGCCACTGGTCTGTGTAGTGCCAGGGAATCACGTCTTCCATATACGCCAAATTGTAGGGCTGGGCAGCACGGGCCAGCTTAATCGCTTCATTGACGCCAAAGTGTCCCCAGTGGTCGGTACCCATCGGAATTTCGTAGCCGATCTGTGAACGCATGACATCCAGGTATTCCATCAGGCGATCGATTCCTTTTTCGGTGATCTGCACACGGGTAAAAGGGTGCTCGGTGTTGGCATAACTCCCGGGGATCGAGTTCCAACCGCTCAGGCCGCCGGGTTTATTCTCCCAGTGCTCGGTATTAACAAGCGCGCCGGGGACATCCTCGAGCAGGCTAATACCAATATCCATTTTTAGCGCGGTGTACCCACGATCTACCCGCTCCTGCATACGCTTGGCATATTCCTGGGGGTCTTTTGACATCGTCGTATCACAATAAATCCGCACTTTGTCGCGATATTTACCGCCCAGCATCTGGTATACCGGCACGCCGTATGCTTTACCGGCCAGGTCCCAAAGTGCCGTCTCCACCCCGGAAACACCGCCACCCTGCCGACCATGGTGGCCAAACTGGTTGATGATTTTGAAGATCTTCTCCACATTGCAGGGATTCAGCCCCAGGATGCGGCTTTTAAGCATAAGTGTGTATCGATAGTCTCCGATGTCACGGACATCGCCGTGCCCCACAATACCCTGGTTAGTATAAATACGGATGATGGGTGTCCTGAGCACACGGGTAATCCGCATATCAGTTATTTCAAGATCAGTAGGATTGGAATTCCGGTTTACATTTTGAGATGCATACGCAACCTGGTCCTCAACCGGGGCCAGCGTCATCCCGGCCATGCTGAGACCACCTAATCCCATCTTCTTTAGAAAGTCTCTTCGACCGTTCTTCTTTTTGTTATTCTTCATAGTGATATCGTTACACTCTATTTTTTTGGGTTTTAAATTTCGTTCATCTAGCCAGCACCAATAAATTCCATTAAAACCTAGCCATCACTTTGGCTCAAAAGCACCGTTCCAACCGGCAACCTGAGCGATACAACTGCAATCATCTGCAACTGTATAGTCAGCAAATTCCTATTCATCGGGCTGCCCGGTCTCTCCGACGGCAGCCGCACCTTGTGCAGGATTGCTGGTCTCAGAGGTCGTCTCTTCATCTTCCACCAGGGCCCGGCGGCGCCACCAGTTGGCCAACGTCGACCCGGAGATGTTCATCCACGGGCCAAACACCGCAGGGGCCAGTCCAACTGTAGCGATCTTGCCCATCTCCTGGGCCAGACCGGAGGCCATCCCCCCGTTCTGCATGCCAACTTCAAGGGCGATAGTGCGACAGGATTTTTCATCCATGCCCAGCAGGCGCCCGCCCCAGTAGCCAAAGAAATAGCCCAGGGCGTTGTGGATGATAGCTGCCAAAATCAACAGCAAGCCGATGGAAACCAACGAGTCGCGGCCGGCGGCGGTAATAATGGCGATGATATAGGCGATACCCACCATCGAGACCACCGGCATAATATCGTCGAGCCACTTCATTTTACCATGCAGGAAGTGGTTGAACAGCAGCCCCAGCACAATGGGTGCGATGATCATGTTCAGGATACTCAGCATCATCCCGATCGCGTCGATCGGTACAAACTGGCCGGCCAGCAGCTGCATCAAAAACGGGGTGGCCAGTGGAGAGAGCATGGTTGCCACTGCAGTCAGAGTTATTGAGAGGGCCAGGTCGGCCTCGGCGATAAAGGCCATCACGTTGGATGCCACCCCGCCCGGGCACGACCCAATCAGCACGACGCCAGCTGCAATCTCGGCGGGGAAACCAAACGACAGCGCCAGGCTGATTCCAACGATAGGCATGATGGAAAACTGGCAAACCAGTCCCACCAATACCCCACGGGGTTTTTTCATAACCCCGGCAAAATCTTTCAGGCTCAGCTGGGTACCCATCCCGAACATAATCAGCTGGATCAACGGAACGATCAGGTTACTCAGGTTATAACCGCCCCACGTGGTCATATACTGCGGGTAAAACATCGCAAAGGAAACCGAGGCAAAGATCCACAGCGAAAAGGCAAACGATTTAAAGATGGTTTCGGTCCCGCGTACACCAATGGCCAGGGCCACAAACATGGTGGTGATCAGCGGCCCAAGGACCGTTGCCCCGTAACCGGCCGCCGCAGCCACCCCGGCGGCAATCAAACAAAATAAACTCAGGTACAATAAACTCTTGTAGATTGTATTCATCTATCTAAAACTTAATCGTTAATGTTAGTGGATAGTGTTAAATCTAACTTTACAAAATATGGAAGAGGAAGGCAGCAGTGATATCCAGGATTGCTGGATATCCAAAACTGCGCTTCCAGATTCAACTCCTTAGCTCCACAATCTATCCCATGAACGCTGCTCATCCCATTCAGGGGTAGGCTCAAAGTACCCGGCGCCATCAATAAGATTTTCTTTGATAGCCTCTTCATTCAGCTCAAATCCGAGCCCGGGTTTTTCTGGAACAGGTACGTAGCCTTCATCAAATACGACGGTGTCGTCAGAAATCAGGCTGTACCATGCATCGTTTTCTACCGAGTGGTGCTCCAGCCACAGGAAATTCTCTGTGGCCGCTGCGGCATGCACCGAGCCGAAGAACCCGATCGGGGAGCCGGCATAGTGCAACATCGAGCCAATACCGCCCTGCTGGGCATAATCGCCAATCCGTTTGGTCTCCAGGATACCACCGGCTGAGCCAAGGTCCGGGTGCACTATGTTAACCGCCTGCTTATCGATAAGCTCTTTAAAACCCCCTTCCAGTCCGAAGATATCTTCGCCGGTAACCGTGGGAGTTGTCGTTGAGGTTGTGATCTCTTTCCACTTGTCCACCCACTTCCAGGCGACGAGATCTTCCATATAGGAAAGTGTGTAAGGCTCCAGACGGCGGGCCAGCTTGATCGCTTCGTCGGTATCGAAGTGGCCGGTATGGTCGATACCCAGCGGTATTTCGTAGCCGATGGTATCGCGCATCACTTTTACATACTCCTCGATAGCATCAAGACCCTTTTCGGTAATCTGGATGCGAGTAAAGGGATGATCAATTTGCCCATACTCACCCGGCGTTCCGGAATACTGGCTCTGCAGCCCGCGTTCGCCTTGCGGCGCATGGTGGTGAGTATTAACAAGAGCCCCTTCAATCTGGTCTACCAGTCCAATGCCGATATCCATTTTTAGTGCGGTGTACCCTTTTTTGACACGAGTTTCCAACATTCGATTGGCAAATACCTGTGGATCTCTTGCCCCTGCGGTATCGGCGTAGAGGCGAACTTTGTCGCGATATTTTCCTCCCAGCAGCTGATAGACCGGCACGCCGTACGCTTTGCCGGCCAAGTCCCACAGTGCAGTTTCGACACCTGCCACGCCGCCGCCCTGGCGACCGTGGAACCCGAACTGCCGTATCATTTTAAAAAGCTTTTCTACATTACAGGGATTTTCCCCGAGAATACGACTCTTCAGCATTAGAGCATAACGTGGGTCCCCGTCGTCACGCACTTCTCCATAACCAGAGATCCCCTGATTTGTGTCGATTCGAATGATGGGAATGCGAAATGGGATACCGCCCACTTCGGCAATACGCATGTCGGTGATCTCCAGCTCAGAAGGAGAGGAGTTCCTGTTCACCTTGGAGGTGGCATGCTCTATCTGGTGTTCATAGGGTCCCATCACAAGAGAGCCGAGACCGAGTCCCCCCATTCCCGCTTTTTTTATGAAATCCCGCCTGTTTACACCCTTCTTATTTTTTCCTTTATCACTCATTCTATTCTTCCGTTATATTTTAAAATTCTGTTTTCATCAACACTATTCTTCTTCACCTTCAAGCAGGGCATCAATGGTTTCCTGCCCAACGCCGAGCTCATCCTTCAGGCGCTGAGTATTTGAATTCAACCAGTTCCTAAAATCTTCCTGTATCTCATCTGCCCACTGGGTATCCATCTGGCCCGCAGTGTAAGTGCCATCCTGCACACGCATATGAGCGAAGCGATCTCGCAATCGCGTTCTTTCAGATTGTTCAAGCACTGTCTCTGCCAGGTGCGCCGGAATAAAAACGACCCCTGTTTCTTTAGCGAGCACCACATCTCCCGGCATCACGGTAACTTCACCGATCAGCGTGGGGGTATTCAGACCAATCAGCATCATCTCCTGGATAAAAGAAGGATGCCAGTCTCGTACAAAGGCATTGAAACCCTCAATTTCTGATAGTCCTTCGCGATCCCTGGATGATCCATCAAAAACGACTCCATTTCCTGAGTTGGCGTAAATAGTGTTACCCAGGCGATCACCGATCAGCGTCCCGTCTTTTATTTTTCCAAAACCGTTGGCTACGTACAGATCGCCCTGCTCAAGTTTGTCGATGGGCCAGGTATTGGTCGGTCCGGTGTGTCCCGCCTTTTTTTGGTTCTCCGAAATAAATTTCTCAACACCGGGACGCGCCGGGTAGTAGGTGGCCGTCAATGCTCTTCCAACCATCGCCTCACCAGGTTTGAGAACTTTCCATGGGCCTCCGACAAACTGGTTGTGATAATCATATCTTCTTAGAGTTCCCCATGCCTCTTCCACAGATACATGCTCCATGCGTTCTAAGACATCTGCGGGCACTTTAGGGCGTCCATCGGGGTATCGTTCCCCATCCCACTCGGAAGTCATCGCAGTGAGTTGTTGCCTGGATATGGTTTGAGCTTTCAAAGTTTCCTGCAGGCAAAAGCAAAAAACTGCCAGCAGCATCACGCTATATTTAAGGGATTTCATAATTATATCCTCTGGTTTTGTGTTCGTATTGATCATTTGTCTAGGTTGTGATTACGTTGTAATAGGTTGTAAATCCCGGGTTAAATGTCGCCGTCCTTTTGTTGTCCTCCATTAATAATTCGGATTCTGTTCCAGCTCCGAATTCACATACAGTTCAGACTGGGGAATCGGGAAATATTGATGTTTGGGGAATTCAAATCCTTCCAGTTCTTCATCTGCCAGTTCCCATCTCCGTAAATCATTCAAGCGGTGGTATTCAAAAGCCAGTTCCACCCTTCGCTCGTGGACAATTGCCCGAAATATCTGCTGGCTGTTCCCAACCGGATATTCTGCCGTTGGAAGATCGGGCATTCCCACGCGGTGGCGCACCCTGTTAATCAAATCGACCGCTTTATTTTGTTTTCCATTGGCGTTGGCAGCCTCCGCCGCCATAAGTAATACGTCTGCGAAACGAATTAGCACTACATTCCTGGAATTTGCTTCTTCATTTCTATGGATCGGGAGCATTCCCTTCTTCATTGCATAGCCTGTAGGGGTCCAGCTCTCATCGTATACCGGGTCAATCTCGTCATAAGGATCGCCTTGCCTGAATATGTTATAGAAAAGCCGTGGATCTTTCCCATCGATGGCCGTGGGTCCGTCATGACTTTCAAATTCATCAACAAGATCCTGGGTGGGTAAAAGGTTTGCAAATCCTCCTCTCCCTTGTGGTAGGTTCAGGTAGAGACGCAAATTTCCTTCGTTACTTGTTGCCGCGTCCTGGGTCGCCCAGGCATTACCGCCTACATCCCGATACTGCACCTCAAAAATCGATTCTCCGTTATTGTCTTCGACCCAAAGTTTGCTGTAATCGTCAATTAACTGGTATTGTCCAGAGGTAATGACGCTGTCAAAATAGGTTTCTGCCAGCCCATATTTTTCGTCATATAAATACACTTTCCCGAGCAAAGCCAGCGCCGCACCTTTGGTAGCTCGTCCTAGATTTTCTGGCCCGTACTCTGATCGCAACGGCAGCAAACTGGAAGCTTTTTTAAAATTCCCAATCATAAACTGGTAGATTTCCTGCTGTGTGCTTTTCGGCTTTAATGATCTTTCCAGGTTTTCTGTGTCGGCCTGTTTTATGAGTGGTACATCTCCGAACAAGGTGGTTAAGTGCCAGTAGAAGAGGGCGCGCAAGAAAAGAGCTTCTCCCAAAATGCGATCCCTGAGGGGATCGGCCATCTCAATACTCGGAATTTGTTGCCGTACCAGGTTACTTCGGAAAATCCCCTCGTAGCACGCCTGCCATATCAGGTCGATTGGATTCACATCGGCGGCAAATGTCCAGGAATCGAGTGAGAGCGCCGTAGCATTGTGCAGTATCACGTCATCCGTCCCAGCCTCAACGGCTTTGGGATAGTTTTCGCTATACATACTTGCTGTCTGCAGAGAGGCGTATGCGGAATTAATGCCTGAAATAGCATCCGCTTCAGTCTCGTAAAACGTACCGGTTGTCAATGATCCGGGAGGCTCTATCTCAAGGAATTCGTCGCCACAGCTCGTGCAAAGCAGCACCGCACATAGAAAGAGAGCGATATATTTTCCTTGTTTAATCATAACTACTCGTTAATTAAAGCTTACCTGTAGTCCGCCGTGGATTGACATTGGAATGGGATAGGTCCCAAAATCAATACCCCTGGTCAGGGAACTCCGTATTCCGGAAGAGAGCGTACCCACCTCTGGATTGTAAGAGCGGTATCCCGTAAAAGTGTGAAGATTTTTAGCGGCTATGTACAGGCGTGCACTCGACAGGTTAATTCTTTCCAAAAGTGAGGGACCCAGGCTGTAGCCGAGTTGAATATTTTTGATCCTCAGGTACGATCCATCCCCAATAAACCGTGTTGACGGCCGAAAATTTCTGTTGGGATCTCCGTTGACCGCTCTTGGCACATCGGTATCACGATTGTTTGGCGTCCATCGATCCAGCATCGTCGTCGTGGCGTTATTATCACCTTCCCCATCGTTAATTCCCGCCCAGACGAGATTGAATATCTCATGTCCCTGCACACCCTGCAAGAAAACTCCCAGGTCAAAATTTTTGTATGCCAGGTTGAAGTTAAAGCCGTAATAAAAATCGGGAAACGGGCTCCCGATCACTGTCTGGTCTTTGGCATCTACGGAACCGTCGTTATTGAGATCTTTAAACTTGACATCACCAGGTGCAGCGCCCGGCTGAGTGGCGTGACTTTGCACATCCGCCTGGTCTCTGAAGATTCCCTCCATCACATAACCATAAAACAGGCCTACCTGGCCACCCTCCCTGGTAATGGTTGTCGCATAGTTGGGATCGCTTTCCACCTGCGCTATCACCGGTTCTCCACTGCCCAGTTCCGTAACCTCATTCTGGAACGTTGAGAAATTTCCGGAAAGCCTGTAGTCGAACGCCCCGATATTATCCCGGAATTCCGCTGTAACCTCGATGCCGGAATTGATAACCGAACCGGCATTCTGAAACGGACCATTATTTCTGCGTATGCCCGAGGTGGTGTGAACTGGCAGTCGAATCAGCATATCGCGGGTATCTTTCCAGTAGTAGTCGAAGACAAAAGAAAGTTTGTCATTTAGCAGCATCAGGTCCAGCCCGACATCGACCTGGGTCGTTGTCTCCCATTTGAGATCGGAACTGCCGAGTTCCAGATGAGTAGCTCCCGGCACCAGCTCCTGGTCTTCTCCTAATATATACCGTGCTCCCGGTTCTATCGTAGTATATGAGGCAAAATCACTGATCTCCTGGTTGCCTACCTCTCCCCAGCTGGCCCTGAGTTTGAAGTAGGAAAGCCAACTGATATCCATAAACGGCTCTCCTGTTATAAGCCAGCTGGCAGAGATAGCCGGGAAAATGCCATACCTGTTTTTTTCCCCGAACCGTGATGTCCCGTCGCGCCTGATCGATGCCATCACACTGTATTTGTCGTCGTACGTATAATTGACCCGACCAATTTGCGAACGGAGTGCCCAACCGGATTCATCTCCACTGAGATTAGTTTGTCCAAATCCCGCGGAGATGGTCCTTACTTCGTTATTAGGAAACTCGTCAATAACACCGGTCATATTCCTGAGCCAGGCATTCTGCTGCGTATAGCCGGCCAATATTTTAATATCATGCTTATTTGCGAACGATTGCTGATAGGTCAGAGTGTTTTCAATAAGAAATGTATTTTCGGACCGCCTGTTTTCTGTGAGCGTTGCTTTGTTATTGCTTCGATTTCCCATTTCATAGCGTGGTATGAAATTTTTCGATTCGTCATAGAGGATATTCCCACCTACATTCAGCCGATATGAAAGCCCGGGAAGAAACTCGTATTCAGCAAATACCCGACCCAATATTCTGTTCTGTACCGTCTCATCCTCAACCAGCGTCAACACGCCCACCTGGTTCGATCTGTTCACCGGGCTCCTTTCAATGGTGGGGCCGGCAAAACCGCCCAGGTTATCGGGGTTATAGACCGGAACGGTTGGCGACTGCTGGAGTAGTTCCTGCATGATATCCGTCGAAGGATTAAATGTGCCGGTCCATATACCCCGACTAAACTCTATGGATTCTCCCACTCTAAATCGATCAGCAATCGTAAAATCAGTATTAATCCGGGCCGAATACCGTTCAAAACCGCTGCTGGGCATGGTGCCCTCTTTATTGTAGTAACCGCCCGTAAAAGCATACCTGTTATTTTCATTACCACCGGAAATTGTAAACGTATAGTTCTGAATGGAAGCACGGTCAAAAGCGGCCTTCTGCCAATCGGTATCCTGTTTTAAGTTCTCTGAAAGTAGTGGCTCCTGCAGTGAAATCGGCATGCTGCGTTCAACGGCCTGGTAGGCGTCGCGGGCATAGGCCGTGTACTGCCGGGAATTCATCATATCTATCGTGTTGTTGACTCGTGATATCCCTCGGTAAGTGTGAAACGAGACTTCGGTTTCCCCGGGCTGCCCACTTTTTGTCGTCACTATTACCACACCATTGGCGGCTCGTGCTCCATATATTGCCGAGGCGGATGCATCTTTCAAAATCTCCACGGACTCAATATTTTCGGGATTCAATGTCGCCATCGGGTTTATTGTCCCCCCACCGCTATTGACTACCGGTACGCCATCGATCACAAACATCGGGCTGTTGTTACCAAATGTGGATATCCCGCGAATATTGATGTCAACCGGGGCACCGGGTTGTCCTGTACTGCTTGTTACCAGCACACCGGCGGCCCGTCCCTGCAGGGCCTCTTGCACCCCGTCGGGAGTCACGCTGACGATCTCATCCGCATCGACCGAGGCTATTGATCCGGTAACATCCGATCGTGACTGCACGCCGTACCCGACAACAACCAGCTCATCCATCGGCATGGGCTCCGGCTGCAGATGAAAGTTTACATCGGTGGTATCACCCGCTCGTGCTACTACCTTCTTTTTTATTTCGGCATACCCCAGGTAGGAAACCGAAAGGGTATAGCCTGCTGGATCAAGCTCTGAAATTATAAAACGTCCTTCGGCATTGGTTGAGGTTCCCTCTTGGCCTCCAATGATTGTAACATTTGCACCAATAAGCTTGCGGCCGGTATTCGCATCAATCACCTGGCCAGTGACTACGGCTTCCCCTTCTCCTGCCCTATGCTTATTTTTTTCCTTTAACACGATATATCTGCCGCTTAACGGTACAATATCAATCCCCCTATTTTCCAGGATAATCCGCAGTGCCTGGCCAAGCGAAATATTCTCAAAATTGGCCGCAAACAGCTGCTTGTCATCCCATAATTTATCCCTGTACGAGAAAAAAACGTCCGCCTGTTTTTCGAGCTCATTTAGTATCACGCGCAGGGGGACTTCTTTTAACTGCAGGCTCACGCTTACCTGCATGAATTCAGGTGAGTTCGGCTCAATTCTCGTAACATCGTCACCCTCTCCCGGCGCAGACTCAGTTTCTTGAGCAAAAGAACCGGTAACTGGGAAAGCCAGACAAACGGCCAACACCGACAACTGCAGTATTTTTAAAAAGTACTTGGGAAGTTTCATTTCATACTTCCGGCCCCGGGATCACCCTAGCACGATTATTTTTCCATTTCTGGCTTTAAAATTATTTTTTCACCGTTTTGTGTATATTTGATATCAAGAGAATACATAGCAATTTCCAACACCCTGGCAAGCGACTCATCGTGAAACTTTGCCGTTAGCTTTCTTTCCTGCAATGTAGAATCGGATATCTCAAATGTCACACCATAATAATTGCTTAGTTTGGTCAGCACCTGATCCAGCGGACTGTTATCAAATATCATAACACCATCAATCCACCCCAGGTGAGAATCAATATTTATATTTTTAGGCTGGCTGGGCATTCCATACTCATCAACCTCTGTTACCTCTCCCCGGGTTAACAGCACCTCTTGTTCCGAATTACCAGGTGATTCAGCGTTCTGGTTTTCTGGTGAGCGTACGGCCACTTTCCCCTCCGCCACAATCACCTGTATCTTTTTATTATTTGGATAAGCATTGATATTGAACTTAGTACCCAACACTTCTACATCGGCCCGTGGGGTATGCACGAGAAAAGGCCTGTCCGGCATTGAAGTAACCTCGAAGTAAGCTTCTCCCTTCACAAGTTCCACTTCCCGGACTTTGCCCGCAAACTCTTCAGGCAGCCGAATAATACTTGCTGCGTTGAGTCTCACATTCGTACCGTCACTAAACGTGACATTTACCTGTTCTCCCGGCTGGGTTGCGATCTCCCGCATTACCGGGTTGGGACCATTCAATAAATAATTTATCTGGGAGGGGAAAACGAAATACGAGACAATTCCCATAACCAAAAGCGCAGCAACAGCACCAATATGCCAGCGGTACTGGTATAGCCAATGGGGAGAACGAGACTTCTTCTTTCTGCTCCCACTTCCACCGGAAAAATTAAGCTCATATATAGGGGTCTCCGCCTCCTCATGTTCTGTTATTCTCTGGGATATATTTTCCCAGCTCTTTGGCTTGTTAGAATTGAAACCGAACTCTCCGGAAATTTCCCACGCCTCCTTTAAGCTCTCGTACTCATCCTCGACGTCTGGATCTTCCTGGATCCATCTCTCCACATTTCTTATTTCGTCTGCAGAACAATCACCTTTTATATAGCGAAGTAATAATTTTTCTAAATTCGAATAATCTTTCATCATTTAAAATCTTACCAAAAAATAAGTGGCAGTTTATTTTCATTGCAAAAGGAACATATTTTAGCTTTCATTTTCTAATTTCTTTCCATCACCTTCAGATTATAATACGTTTAGGCATCTCTATACCATGACACTTCTCAACTCTCTTTACGGTTAAAAAGGAGAATGAATTGTAAAATTTATTAAATGCCTATTCGCCAGAAGATTTTGGAGGTTCGGAATTCACAGCTCGAAAAGCGGGTCATAAAACTGCCCATGTCCAGCCCACTAGTCTCCTCAGGACCACAACAAGGGTGTCTGCTAGTAATTATATCCGACGCCTCAATGTATCAAGAGCAGGTGCAATGGTACCCCGGTACCCTGGAATCAAAGATTTTAATAAAAGCTATATTTCCCTGTGATATTCAACACAAAACTATCGACTAAAATAACGAAGCAATTGTAAAACCTAAACGGGGTAATTTGACAATAACTAATCATTATCTTCCAACACCTTTGAATATGAGTTAACACCACTGGGCGATAGTAGCCTTATCACCTGAAGAGAGTCACTGTTATTTGCTACCAAAATGAGCGTGGCATTTGCCGTTGTAATTGTGGCCAGATCTTTCACATTGCCCGGCGCCATAAATCCACTTTCAAATGGTGACACGGGTTCAAAGCTTCCGGTTCCATCCCCGAGCAACACCAACCCGTTGCCGGCATCATTTCTTGCCGTCCCGGGAGCCGAGTTATAGAAATTTCCGGCTATTATTATGTCCAGCTGTTGATCCCCATTTACATCCCGAGGTATGATATCATTTACCGGGGAAATCTGAGCAAGGTTGGGCAAAGCGGTAAAACTGAACGTTCCGTCCCCGTTGTTCTCAATGTATGAGCTGGCAAAGTAATCGGCCTTGTAGTATAGAGCCTCACTAAGTTTTTCCTGTCCCACAATATCACCCAGGCTTGCCCGTGCATAACTGCCGAAGGTCTGGAACCTGCGCATGGGTCTCGACAGCTGGTTGCCCATGGCACGCATCCCCACCAGTGGATAGGATTCCCCGTTCTTTTCCACGGTAAGCACCGCATCAAGGGCGCGGTTGCCATCAAAATCACCGGCATACACCTCAATCGGGTCCTCTTTCCTGGTCTTGTAGTTGCTGTTCAGGCCGATATTCCCGGCCACGAGATCCTGATCACCGTCCCCGTCAAAATCTGCCTTGCTCAGGCTGTACCACCAACCGGTGTGGTTTCCACTTGCGGTCTCGGTTACATTTTCAAATGTGCCCCCGGTATTTCGCAGAAACGTCACCGGCATCCAAACGCCGGTGGTTACCAAATCCAGCCGACCGTCTTGATCAAGATCTATCCACTCGGCATCTGTAACCTGCCCGAACTCTCGAAGGGCGGGCGCCACCTGTTGTGTTACATCTGTAAATGTTCCGCCATCATTGCGGAGGATAAAGCTGTTGGCTGGCGTTGGATATTGCCCCGGCACCAACCTCCCTCCAACGAAAAGATCCTGGTCGCCGTCACCGTCGTAGTCAGCGGGCTGAACGGATGAGCCGCTAGTCATCAGGTTTGGAAGGGCGTCCCGTGACCGAATGAATTGCCCGCCCCCGGTATTCAGGTAGAGGCGGTCCTGCAGCAGCTCGGAGACAGGAGAAAACTCGTTGCCCCCGCTTACGACGTAGAGATCCATATTGCCATCCCCATTGGCATCGAAAAAAGTGGCGGCTACATCCTCAAAATCACGATCTTCCTGCCAGGGCTGATTCTCCGTCGATCTCCTGAACGTTCCATCAGGCTGTTGCAGGTACAGCGCGCCGGCAGAACCGGCTGCCCCTCCGATATAAAAATCCTCCCTACCATCCCCATTTACATCCGCAACGGCCATTCCAGGGCCCAGACGGGAAAGCATATTGGGCAGGAGCGGCTCTTTTTGGAAGTCATTGTATTCGTTTTCCTGGTGTTTGTAGCCCACATTCATTTTTTTCGGGTTCACACTGGAAAAATATTTTTGAGCAATGTCGTAGCCTTCTCGTGAGATTCGCTGCTCTGCATCTTCATAACGCAGAGTTATCTGTTGCCCACTTGTAATGTTAGTCAACACCTGGTAACGATCGTCGGGCCACGTCACCTTTAAAGTATCTACCTGGGCACTGCTGCCTAATCCAAAATGAAGCCGCGGCTCCACGGAAGACTGGTAACCACGGTATGGCGACATGTAGGCATACTGTTTTTGACCATCGGCCGAGATCATGACTTCTGCTCCAACACCGTAGGTATTCAGGGAATCCCCTCTAAGTGCCACAAACAGGTTGTGGTTCGTTTTGTTCAGGGTATCGGCCCGATTTTCATAGAGAAATGCCTCGTGATTGGTGTTATTCATGACTAGGTCCAGGTCCATATCGTTGTCGAGGTCCGCATAAACGGCACCATATGTCAAGGAGGGCTCGTCGAATCCCCACGGCTTCGACTGGTCACTAAATGTCAGGTCGCCCCCATTCTTGAAGAGGTAGTTGGCCACCATAATGGAATCGAGCTCATTCAGCTTATTCAACTTTGTTTGAGCATGGGCATCATCCCCTCCGAACATAATCGAACGGTTCAAATCGATGATATAATCGTAGTTATTCACATTTTTGGGATATCCATTGGTGACCAGCACGTCCTTGAGTCCATCACTGTCATAATCCCCAAAAAGAGCGCTCCAGCTCCAGTCGGTGTATCCAACGCCGCTGAGTTGGGCTATTTCACTAAACTTCACATTTCCCTCTTTATCGACCCCGTTGCTAAGCTGCATAGTATTAAGCGGGTATTGGGGCATATACCCGAGATCCCGCAACTCCTGGTAGTGCTCGTAATTGGAAGCACCGGTAACGGTTTGTTGATCTTCCAGCGATGGGGGCATCATGTCCACCTGCAGAATATCGGTCCAGCCGTCGTTATTGAAATCGGCGGCATCGGTCCCCATACCGGCGTAACTGGTGTGTTTAAAATAGTCAGCTGCCTTGTCAGTAAATGTTCCATCCCTGTTGTTCACATAGAGCAGGTCGTCGCTCTGAATATCATTGGAGACATAAATGTCGGGCCAGCCATCACGGTTATAATCATTGACAGCCACACCCAGGCTATACCCCTCTTTGGTAATCCCCGCTTCTTCGGTCACATTGGTAAAGGTGCCATCGCCGTTATTTTGGTACAGGGCATCCGTACTCTTGGCCGTACCGTCGTTCACTTCTTCCCTGTTGCCCATGCGGCTGTCACGGGAAAACGAGCCGGGAAAATTATTCATCAAGAAAGCATCCAGATCTCCATCCTTGTCATAATCAAAAAATGCCGTGTGGCTGGTGTACCCGGTATCAGCCAGGCCAAATTTTTCCGCCTTTTCAGTAAATGTCAGATCCTGGTTGTTTATAAAAAGCTTGTTCTTTCGTTGTTCGGCGGTCGTTGTCTCGGGTCCCGAGATAGAAACATAAATATCCAGGTATCCATCACCATTAATATCCACCATCGAAACACCATGCGCCCATCTACTGGTACCGGTATTTGAAGATTGGGTGATATCCTTGAATTTCATATCGCCCTCATTCAGGTAGAGGCGACTTGATACCATATTTCCTGTGAAGTACAAATCAGGCAGACCATCTTTATTGATGTCTCCCACTGCTACGCCCCCACCGTTATAGATGTAGGGAAAGCTTATAACGTTAAAATTGATGTCATAAGTTACCTCATTTACAAAATCCACCCCGGTTTGAGAGGAGTCCAGGCGTTTGAATAACGGGTCGGTAGATTCGCTGGTAAACAGGCTACAACCAGCAAGTAACAGCACCATAGGCAGAAAAAGAGTGGTGAACCTGTTCAATATTCTCATCTAAATAAATCCTTTTATAACAGATTGATATGCGAAATATACGATTTGTGACACGTATCGGATATATGAAGTTTATAATACTTTGAATAAAAATATAGAGAATGGGGACCAGGAAAACAGTTCCCGGTCCCGCATTCCCTATTTGGTGTGGGCTAGATTCTATATAATCCGGCTAAATACTAGTAACCGGGATTTTGATCATCTTCCGTCATTTCGGTGTTTGCGTTGATTTCGCTCTGGGGGATAGGGAACACTTCGTGCTTGCCCTCCTGGAACGAACTCCATGCATCGGCCGCCATTCCCCATCGAACCATGTCCAAGAAACGAGTCTGTTCACCGGACAGCTCCAAACGACGCTCCAGAACCAACCAATCGAAGGCTTGCGACTGGCTGGCACCGGTATTCCGATCAGCCAGAATGTTGCCAGTGGGATCAGCTCTTCTTCGAATTTGATTTATCAACTCGATTCCTTCTGAAACCTTAGCTCCGCCCTGCATGATCTTAGCTTCAGCCATCATCAGCATCACATCTGCATAGCGAATGACGTCCATATTAGCGTTGGACTCACTGTTTTCAGCCTCATCCGTTTTCTGATACTTCTTCCAGGCCCAGCCTTTGCCAGCAAAATCATAGGGTTCGCCTCGATACGTACTGTTGGGACCAAAGTAAAACGCCTCTAATCTCGGGTCATCGGGATTGTATGCATCAATCAGATCCTGTGCCGGTACGGAATTATAGAATGCGAATCCGTCAACGCCGTATTCCTGCGGACGAATGGAGGTTTCATTCCTCCCGGTTCCATCGGTGCTCCATCCAAAACCGGTTCCGGATTTAAACTGTACTTCAAACACAGCCTCCTGGTTGTTGTTTTCATCCGGATGGTGGTTCCAGCGCATCGCGGTTACAGCATTTTCTACAGTATTTCCACCATAGTCGCTGGCCCGCTCCAAGTCATATACGCCCTGATTCATCACCTGCTGAAAGGCACTTTCTGCATCACCATACTCTTCCTGGTAGAGATGAGCTTTACCAAGCAGTGCGTAAGCGGCCCCGGAAGTTGCACGGCCTTCCTGCCCGTCAGGGTACCCTCCCTTTTGCGGAAGTACACCAGCTGCGGCACTGAGATCACTTTCTACCTGGTCCCAGATTTCTGCCTTGGAAGCCCGGGGGGTGTTGAGTTCTTCGAGATTCTCAACCGTTCTCAGTGGACCTCCGCCGTATATGGCATTAATGTAGAAATACCCGAGCCCACGCAGAAATTGGGCTTCAGCCACAATACGATCCCTGGTTCCCGAATCGATATCCTCCATTTCACCAACATTGAGGATCGTGGAGTTGGCTTTGGAAATCATGTTGTAGAGGTTGCTCCAAGGAGTTGTGACGTGGGTATTCCCGGAGGCCCCGTAGGTATGATTCAGGAGTTCGAGTGGTGGCCCTTGGGTGTTGCCGGTGGTTCCCACTTCCTGGCCGGCAAAATCAAACAGGAAGAAAATGCTGCGTCCCCACAACCCGTGCGCCTGCAACATAGCATAGGCGGAATTGACAGATGCAAGAGCCTGGGCTTCTGTCTGGTAGAACGTGTCGGAGTTGACGCTGTTACTGTCAGACTTCTGCAAGAAGCTGTCCGTACAGCCCACATAAATGAGAGCTGTCATACACAATGAAAGCGTTATTAATATTATTCTCTTCATAATTACCTATTCTTTAAATATTGAATTTCATTTAGTGATCCGGGTTCAATTAAAATCCAAGCTGAACCCCTACCAGGAACTGTTTCGCTTGTGGATAGACAAACCGGTCGATACCAGCATCTCGCGCCGTTCCTGTACTCAATGATCCAATCTCGGGCTCCAGGCCACTGTATCCCGTCAACGTTAAGAGGTTGCGCGCAGTGGCGTAAACTCTGAATCGATTAGCTCCCGCCTGGCTGACCAGGTCCGTAGGAAAGGTGTAACCGACGGTCAGGGTTTTTACCCTCAGGAAGGAACCGTCTTCCACATACAGGTCAGAAATACGAGACATGTTGGAGTTCGGATCCAATGCCGCAACGCGATGAATATCAGTATCCGTATTTTCCGGTGTCCACGCATCCAGGTAGGCGGCTCCCTGGTTGAAATTCTGACGGAAATCCTGCAGCCATTTGGTCGCCCCGTTCAGGATTTCATTACCGTAATTACCCTGCAGAAACAGGTTAAAATCGAAGTTTTTATAACCCAGGCTTGCCGTAAATCCATAGGTAAAGTCGGGGATGGGATTACCAATAATAGTCTTGTCTTCCGGGGTAATGGCTCCATCTCCGTTCTGGTCCACAAACCGGATATCGCCGGGTGCGGTGTGTTCGCTTGCAGTAGCTGCGTTACGTCCGCCATCGGGATCCTGGTTCTGAGTAGCGTGATTATACACTTCATCCCAGTTTTGGAATAGCCCATTCGACTCATAGCCGTAAAACTGGCCGATAGGTGTACCCACTCTTGTTAAGGAGACATCCTGTACGTCATCAGCTACATCAGCTTCCGGTGGAATGATTTCCAGATCATCATTTGCACCGAGGCTGGTAACCTCATTATTGATCGTGGTGATATTTCCTGAAAGATTCACATTAAGATCACCGAATGTTTGCTGGTACGTGACGGCCGCTTCAATACCCTGGTTGACAACGGTACCTGCATTGATAAACGGCGCACTTAAACCAACTGATTCAGGAACCTGTGCCGGCCACAGCAGATCTTCTGTGGTCCGGTTGTAATAGTCCAAGTCTACAGAAAGGATATCGTTAAACAGTCCTACCTCAACACCAACATCCGTTTGAATTGAGGTCTCCCAGGTAATATCGCGGTTTGCCATCTGTGACTGCCCGATACCCTGCACTTCAGTATCACCCAACACATAGAAATAATTAGTATTCAGACTAACCGTGGTGGGATAGTTGCTTAGTACGGACTGGTTACCCAGCTGCCCCCAACCTGCTCGAAGCTTAAGGTTGCTTATAACATCGGAATTGGCAAGAAACTCCTCCTCGCTGACTCTCCAGCCAACCGATACGGATGGGAATATACCCACCGGGTCAGTTGCATTGAAGAGTTTGGAAGATTCGTCACGACGGATATTACCCGTGAACAAATACTTATTGTCATATGAGTAGGTTACCCGTCCAAAGAGTGACCGGAGTGAACTTTCCTGGATTCCACTATCTACGCCCAGCTGAGAAGATGCTGCCCCCAGGGAACGAACATTGCGCGGCATCTCCTGGCCGTTGGCATTGACAAAGTCGTAATCAAATGACTGTGCAGAAAAACCGGCAAGTACGCTTACATCATGAACACCAAATGTTTGATCATAAGTAAGTGTCTGTTCAATCAGTGGATTCAGGTTCTGGCTTCTCGTTCTGTTCAAAGAAGAAAATGCATCCAGCCTCCGGGTCTGCTGGTAGTAGTCGTTATAGGTTCCCGAATCATTGTATTGGAAATCGAGTCCGGCCTGCAATTTATAGGTAAAATGATCCAGGAAGGAGATCTCTCCATAGATAGAACTGACCACGGAATATCTCTCCACCGTATTGTCAATAAGGTGTGCCGTTGCAATCGGGTTGCTGGCATCCTGGCCATCTGCCGTTACCGGCCAGCCAAACCCACCGACGAATGAATCATCATAGACTGGAACGGTCGGCGCCTGCTTCATGGCATGCTCTATTGAGCGACGTCCACCGGCAGCATCATTTTGAGCAATATCGCTTTTACTCAACAATACAGAACCACCGAACGTAATGTTATCAGAGGCATCGAACTGGGTATTGGCGCGCAGTGAATAGCGCTGAAA
This sequence comes from Aliifodinibius sp. S!AR15-10, assembly GCF_031569985.1. Taxonomy (NCBI): domain Bacteria; kingdom Pseudomonadati; phylum Balneolota; class Balneolia; order Balneolales; family Balneolaceae; genus Fodinibius; species Aliifodinibius sp. S!AR15-10. Next base: position 25,485 of record NZ_JAMQKA010000045.1, read on the forward strand.
CTCGGATCCTACCATGGTACCCTGCTCATCGTAATAGCCCAGACCGATACTGTAGGTTGAATTTTCTCCCCCACCGGAAAGATCCAGGTTATAGTTCTGGAGTGGAGCGGGGCGGAAAAGTGCGTCCTGCCAGTCGGTATTATGTGGAGGCCGCTGACCGTTCGCAAAATTGGCCGGCAGCCCCGAACTGTTGGGATCGGAATGTACATCGCGCAGGTAGGCCTCATACTGTTCCGCATTCAACACGTCATAGCGTTTGGGCTGAACCTGAGTTCCATAGGACGATTCGAAATTGACCTGCACCTGGCCACCGCGGCTCCCTTTTTTTGTGGTAATGAGCACAACACCACCTGATGCACGTGAACCATAAATGGCCGCTGCCGAAGCATCTTTCAGAATGTCGATCGACTGAATATCATTGGGATTAATCGTATTGAGAACGCCTGTTCCCGTCTGACTGGACGATCCTCCCTGAACGGGGACTCCATCAATAACATAGAGTGGCGACTCGGAGTTAATCGTACCGATACCCCGAATGTTCACATTGATAGCACCACCCGGTTTACCACCGCCGGTTTGCACTACCTGCACTCCTGAAACACGCCCCTGCAGGGATTGCTGAATCGATCCCCCGCCGGCGTTTCCCGCCTCTTCCATATTAACAGAGCCTACCGACCCGGTCAGATCTCCACGGGTCTGTGAGCCATAACCCACAACGACAAGCTCGTCCATATCAACTGCCGCTGCCGTCAAAGTAAAATTGGCTTCGACCGTTTCACCACTTGCAATTGTGACCTGTTGCGTACTCTGCTGATAACCGATAAAGGTGGCCACCAGCGTGTATGTACCCGGATCAACATCCGAGATGGTATACTCCCCATCGGCATCGGTAGAGGCCCCTATCTGCGTCCCTTGAATTGACACGTTGGCCCCAGGCAGTGTTTCACCCGAAGTACCGTCAATTACCGTTCCGGATATTACTCCCTGACTATAACTACTTGCGCTAAATACAAACGTAAAACACACAAGCAGAACAAAAACAACGTTGTATCTCAACTTTGTATTCATTCTGATATCTCCTTTTTGTAGTAATTAACATCTCTTGACACGACCTCCCCACCAGAGCAGCAGGAATCGCCCAAGACTGATGCTTAAGTTAGTTTTAGAGAAGAAAAGCAGAGACAGGTGGTTTAACTGATTACTTTTTAGACAAACAAAAAGTAATTTTCCCATTCCCTTCGTCATTTTCCCTAAGATAGACTTTCCTTCTAGTCACCTAATACGTACGGAAAGGAGATTCCCATGACAGGCAATTTTATTTTTTTGCACGTGTTGGGAATAGGTAAGAGACAGATTATTTCTCGTAGAAAGTGGGCGGGAAGTTACTTTTCAGAAAGGGAGGAGAACTTTTTTCTGAGTGTCTTGAGTGCCCTGACGATCTGCGTCTCAACGGTATTGACAGATATGTCCAGCGTTTCACCAATTTCTTTGTAGGTAAGCCGGTTGAATCTGCTTAATACAAATATTAGTCGACGGCGCTCGGGTAGTTCCTGGATGGCAGCCTTCACATCCTCAAGCTTCATCTGTTTATCAAGATCATCATCCAAAAAAGTGGGATTATTTGAAAATCGATGAAGGGCTTTTTTTTCATCTTCCCATTCCCGGACCGTGGATCGATGCCGTAGGTAGTCAATGGCAAGATTACGCGCTATCCTGTATAGGTAGGATTTTATTTTTTGCTGGGGATCCAGTTTGTGACGCGTTTTCCAGACCTTTACAAACACATCCTGAACGAGCTCTTCGGCAATATCTTCTCTGCCGATATATCCCCAAACAAATCGGTGCAGATCATCATAGTACTCTTGGAACAGTTTTTCGAACGCCTCTTTATTCCCATTACGGATCTGTTCAACCCAGTGGTCGGGGTTCTCAAATTTGTGGTTTAGAGCTGTTCTCAAAATTAGGTTAGCACCTCTTCTAAACTTACATCTGCTTACTGGTTAACGTTGAAATCCCTATCCCCATAGAAAGCTGGAATGGATTTTTAGCACAAAATTCGTCCCCTTACCAAGTCTTCAAAATATAGAAACAAGCATATCCCATGCAAAAATATTTCTTTTTCAAGAAAATACTGCAAACCTGTCCCACTTATTTTTCAACATTTTTCAAGAATTTTCTCACTGATGTTCCCCTGAAAGCTCCGTATATTTAGGCGTTATGGCACGAAAAAAATTCGACATCCCTGAAATCTATCAATCCCCGATCATCCGAAAGGTAAAAGATGCCAACAAGGTGGTGGATCCGCGGAAAAAAGATGTGGAACCGACGCTGCTCGACTTTGGGCCCGTCCGATTTTACATTCCACGACACTTCGGGTTTTGCTACGGCGTTGAAAATGCAATCGATATTGCTTACAAGACCGTGGCGGAACATCCCGACCGCAACATTTACCTGCTGAGCGAGATGATCCACAACCCCACCGTCAACGAAGACCTACAGGCGCGGGGAGTGCAATTCCTTTTCAAAACCGATGGTACCGAACTCATTCCGCTATCCTCGCTGGATGAGGATGACATTGTCATCGTTCCCGCTTTTGGTACCACGCTCGAGATGCAGGAAAAGCTAAAAGAAAAAGGCATCGACCCGTATGAATACAATACCACATGTCCTTTTGTAGAGAAGGTATGGCGACGCGGCCAGCAGTTGGGCGACAAGGGATATTCACTGGTTATTCACGGCAAGCACCAGCATGAAGAAACGCGTGCCACATTTTCTCACAGTTCAAATCATTCGCCCAGTGTGGTTGTGCTAAATCCCGAAGAAGCCGAAATCCTGGCTGAAGTTATGACCGGCGACCGACCGGAGTCTGATTTTGAGAAATATTTCGGGCACAAGAGTACCGAGGGATTTGACCCGCTAAACGACCTGGAGCGGTTTGGCGTCATTAACCAGACGACGATGCTGGCCACGGAGACCAAAGAGGTGATGGAGATTCTGAAAGAGGCTGCCGCCGAACGATATGGGGAAGCCAACGTGCTGGATCATTTTGCGGACACCTCCGACACGCTCTGCTATGCCACCAACGAAAACCAATCCGCCACAATTGCGTTGACTGAAACGGAATCCGACTTGGCTGTGGTGGTGGGAGGCTACAACTCATCCAATACAATGCACCTGGTGGAGATCCTGGAGAAGCATTTCCCCACTTACCATGTTCGTGATGCCGAAGAGATAAAATCACCGGAATTGATCAACCATTTCAACCAATGGGTAAAAAAGATCAGGCAGACAAAAGATTGGCTTCCAACTTCTGAACAAGATCAACCGGTAACCATCTCCCTGACTTCTGGCGCCTCCTGCCCGGATGTGCTGGTGGATGAAGTGCTGCTGGAGATTCTCTCGCATTTCGAAGGAACCAGGGACGTTGAGGAAGTAATTAAACCGTTTGAGAAAAAGCTGGATGAAGTGGCGTAGCTAAATTTCAAGGCACAAATTTGGTTTTAATTTCCTACGACTTCAAAGTAGGATACTTTTTCCGGCTGGTGCGATTCCACCTTTATATGGTACTGGTTGGTAGAAACCTCAATATCTGGTCTCACAAAGCCACTGGGATCCTGGGTGATTGCACTGTAGGGCACCACGGCCGTAAATGGATTGATATCCACAACATCAGAATATTCCTCGATAGGCACGGTATATCTCACGGTTACAAAAGCAGGACTGAATGTAATATTTTGCCCTCCTGGCAGGTTTCGGGTCCGCACAAAGACTTTTGATTCGCCTTCGGTGTACTGTGCCACCTGTGCGTTAAACTGCACAGCATCTGTAGAAAGGATTAACAGGTTCGGAGGGGCTTTCAGACTTACCGCCCGCGAAATATCACTCCGAACATCCCCCAACGCCACGGAATCGGTTTCCCAGGCCATAATATTATTTACAATGGAGGAGGCACCCGAGATCGTAATACTGTCTGGTGATATTCTAGGTTCGCTGAGGAAATCAAATTGATCAGCAAAATTGACTGTCACACTCGGGCGGACAGGCACTTTTTTTGAAATTTTCTCCTCCAGGTCCAAGCTCAAGATCAGTGGCTGGACTTTTTGCACATCGAGATCGGGAATGGCATTCATTTGCTGCTGCACCTGGTCGTACAGGTTAACCTCCCCGTTGGTTACATCCACAAAAATCTGTGGCGGGTTGTTATACAGGTTAAGTAGCTTCCAGCCTTCCCCCTGCACGCTTACTGTAGCGAAATCGGGCAGATCTTCCGCCAATGCCCTGTCATCCGGAATATTGCCGAGTTCAATAGGCAGGTTTACATTCAGAACATAGGCACGACTCAAGTTCACCAAAAACCACAAACAGAGCGCCAGGATAAGAGCAACGACAAAAACGACGATTTTTTCTCGTGAATAGGCTTTTGACCCCTCATCATCTACCCTTTTGAGCAGGTTGTCCCAAAAGGTCAGGAGGCGTTCCGTAATTTGACTGAAATTAATTTCGCTCATCATGGCATCAATTTAATGAAATACTGATCGCTACACTATAACTCAGGAACGAACGACAATCTCTTTTACTATTTTGTCGTCCACCTCCCGGTTTAATTTTTTCTGAATCTGAAAGCGCTGCATGTGAATTTCGTGGCGCCAGGCCGGGTCCTTGACATGAATGATCAGCTTGCCGTCTTTGAAGTAAATATTATCCGTTTTTTCAGCAATCTTCTTCCCAACCGCTCTCGGCCAGATGGAAAGAATCATCCCCCGTTTGAGCCTATTTTTGTGGGGATAATCGTCCAGGAAATTTTTCAGCAGATCTTTTAACGGCTTCGGTTTGTTTCGGCCAAATCGAGACATAATTGTTAAATAACAAATTAGGATTGGTCAAACTTTAAACAATAACCAGTTAAGTATAACGTGTTTTGTCGTTGAATGCTTATTTGGATATTGTTACCCTGATTGATCGGGTTACCAATCACAAGGCTGAGTTTTGAAAGGGACTCAGAATCCCGAACTTCCGATCCAGTTTCCTCCACCCAATCGGCTGGTAAATTTTATTTCACTAACTCTACGTTGCCGTCCCTGACCTCGTACTTCCTGTTCTTCTCACCGTTAAACGTTACGTAATCGTCAAATGGTACAGGATTCGCAGAGGTTATGAAGGTTTGGCCGGCGTGATCCTCAAGCGCATTCAGCAGCACTTCTGTTCGCTTGCGGTCCAGGTCACCAAACACATCATCGAGCAGAAAAATGGGCAAATCATCCAGCTCATTGGAAAAATAAAAAAGTTGTGCCAGTTTCAGTGCCAGGGCAAACAGCCGGTGCTGTCCCTGTGAACCAAATTTCCTCAGCTCAAAATCATTCAGATAAAAGACGATCTCATCCCGGTGCGGTCCCACAATGGTAACTTCCCGCTCCATCTCGTGTTCCTGCTTTTCTTTGAGCGCTTTCTCATATCGCTCCCGGATCTCCTCGGGAGATTCTGAGGGCTCACAGAACGTCTGGTATTCCAGGCTTGGGCGGTGCTCCATGCCTGAGATCAACTCATACTCCTCGGCCAAGTAGTCCTGGAACTGGTTTAAGACCTCCGTTCGCTTGGCTACAATTCGCGATCCGTGCTCAATCAACTGCACATTCCACGGCTCCAGGTGGGCTTCCAGTACCTGGCGGCTGCCTCGGAATTCCTGGAGTAACTTGTTTCGCTGTTTCCGCACTTTGCGGTAGTCCATCAAATCGCGCAAATATCGCGGGGAAATCTGGCTAATAAAGGAATCGATAAATGAACGGCGTTCGGAGGGCCCTTCGCTTGTCAGCTTTTTGTCCTCTGGGGCCAGCACAACCACCGGCACCATGCCGATCAGGTCGGAGAGGCGATCCAATGGACTTTCGTTAACGAAAATCTTTTTGCCTTCACCACTAGAGTAGGAACATCCTACATCAAAGCTGGATCGGATGCTACCCTCAAAATGACCTTTGACCATAAAAAACTTAGAATCCTGGTTGACCACATAGCGATCGCTGCTGGCTACAAAGCTGCGGCTCATACATAAAAAATGGATCGCATCGATAAGATTGGTTTTGCCCGCGCCATTCGGACCGGTAATCACATTCAGGTGCGGAACCCACTCCACCTCTGTGTCAATGTGATTACGGAAGTTCTGTAGTTTAAGCTTGGTGATCTGCATGCCGAATGGTACAAATATTAATGCTACAAACTAAAATAGCGAGGAAATGGATTTTCCTCGCTATTAGTGCTGGTCGGTAGTACAACTACCTCCCAACAAAGTTGTACCGCGAGCTTCAGCTCGCGAATATATTATTAATTTAAATCTTGATGCGAGCTAAAGCTCGCAATACGTGTATCCGGGTTTTATACCCCGAATGCATCCATGCCCGGGAAAATGGCGTTTTCGCCCAGCTGTTCCTCTATACGAAGCAGCTGGTTGTATTTTGCCACACGATCGGTGCGACTCATGGATCCGGTCTTAATCTGTCCGGCGTTGGTGGCCACGGCCAGGTCGGCAATGGTGGTGTCTTCCGTTTCCCCGGAGCGGTGAGAAATGACGGCTGTATAATCGTTTTTGTGCGCCATCTCAATGGCATCCAACGTCTCGGTAAGCGTACCGATCTGGTTAACTTTGATCAGGATGGAGTTGGCAACGCCGTCCTTAATACCTCTGGCCAGTCGCTCAGTGTTGGTGACGAACAGGTCATCGCCAACCAGTTGTACCTTGTCTCCCACGGCATCGGTGAGTTGCTCCCAAGCCTCCCAGTCATCTTCGGCCATGGCATCCTCAATAGAGACAATCGGGTACTTGTCGACCCATTCGCTCCAAAATTCAACCATATCTTCAGTTGAACGTTCACTACCATCGCTCCATCGGAACTCGTAAACACCTTTTTCTTCATTAAAAAATTCTGAAGTAGCGGGGTCCAGGGCAATAACCACATCTTCGCCCGGGGCATATCCCGCTTCTTCAATCGCTTCCAGAATGACTTCCACTGCCTGTTCATTGGAATCGAGATCAGGGGCAAATCCACCTTCATCACCCACAGCGGTACTGTAACCTTTACTTCCCAATACTTTTTTGAGATTGTGGAAAACCTCAGCCCCGATGCGCACAGCTTCTGAGAACGTGTTGGCACCACCAGGCATAATCATGAATTCCTGCAGATCCACATTATTGTCGGCATGAGACCCGCCGTTGATAATGTTCATCATCGGCAGAGGAAGTACTTTGGCATTTACCCCGCCGATATAGCGCCATAGAGGAAGATTAAGAGCATTCGCCGCAGCTCTGGCAGACGCCAGGGATACACCTAGAATAGCATTTGCTCCAAGCTTAGCTTTATTGCTGGTACCATCAATTTCCAACAGCGTATTGTCAATTTCCACCTGGTTGAAAATCTCGTACCCGATCAGCTCGTCACTAATAAGTGTGTTTACGTTCTCAACAGCTTTTGTCACACCTTTTCCAAGATATCGTTCTGCATCGTCATCGCGAAGTTCCACCGCTTCAAATTCGCCGGTAGATGCCCCGGAGGGGACCGCTGCACGTCCCACTACACCAGAATTCAATACAACTTCGACCTCAACTGTAGGATTACCCCTGGAATCAAGGATTTGCCTTCCAATAATTTCGTCTATAAAACTCATGTTTTTTATTGATTTAATTACCCGTGGGTTAAAATAAGAGGTCGAAATGTACGATGAATTTACCAACGGATAAAGGGAAAAGAACGGGAGACGGGAGACGGGAGACGGGAGACGGGAGACGGGAGACGGGAGACGGGAGACGGGAGACGAAATATATTTTCTAGTTCCCTGCTGTCAAATCAAATTTAGGATTTTAACGATTTTCGCTCTTCAGTCTCCATCCTCCCTTTTCACCAAATATCTTACCACATACCGCCAAAGGTAAGCGTAATCTGTGGAGTACCGTAATATTTTTGAGCATCAAAAAATGGTTCGCTGGCCAGGGTTCCATCGGGATTCGGGACATACTGTCCCTGGTTGTTAATGACCGGCCTTCGCGGTTCCATCATCTGGATGCCTTCGGTGAAGTAGTAAAAGTAGTAACCGAACTCTACGGTCGTCAGCTTGGAAAAATTTTCCCCGATATCGACGCCGACTTTAAACTCTCCTGCCATACCCCACTGCGTTTCGCCATCTTTCCAGCCCGAGAAAAAATCATTGACACTCTCTGTACGGCGGACAGGGCCATTATCGGTGTTAATAATGAAATTGTCTCTAAACCCATTACCATTGGAATCGTTAAAATAGGGATATACAAAAGCCAGTACCGGTCCACCGGACCCTGCAACAAAGAACCGGAAGTTATCCGAAATTTTTTGAGCAAAAAATCGTTTCTTCAAACCAAACATAAAAGGAAAAGCCATTGCCCGGTTATACTTGTTGGGAATGATCTGCTGACCGAAAAAAGGATCGGTAAATGTCTGTTCACTCACATCCCGTATGCCGGTAATGCCGGTTTCAAAAGTTAACTGCGTAAACGGTCCCAGTACGCGGGAATAATGTCCTCCGATACCGAACCCAAAGTTGTTAATCATCACCTCAAAACCCAACGAATTGTGTTTTCCCTCACTTAACGGGGTTCTGGGTTCCGGCAGCGGTATCACGTCCGGTTCTTGTGTTTGGCCAAATGACGGGGCAGGGTCCAGCACCAAACTCAATCCCAATAATAATGTGACCACTGATAATATTGAACCTTTTCTAAAAGCCATTTTTCCTGAATGAATTAAATAGATAGAACCTCTACACATAATATAAAACTTACTGATCGCTAAAAAATTATGTCTCACCAAAATATTCTCCTGTTAATTAAGAATATTCTTTCAAACTTACTTACAAGACGAGGTCTAAAGTCATGTTATTACTTTTTTGGAACCAAGAGTCTGTCAAACTTAGCCTAATCCACTGCGAACCATCCTAATTTGGCTGATTCTCGTTACAATTCCCTAAGCCCGACAGACTCCTGGCAGGATGTTTTTCAGATTTCGTTTCTGACATTACCTATACCCGAAACTCTTCCGGGTCAACCTCCTCTCCCTTACTTATCACTCTGTCATCAAATAGGATCAAGAATAAGACCAAGACCGCTGCGGCAAATAGTGCAGGAATCCACCAGAACTGCTGCCACTGTTGCAGTGTCAGGGCTTCAGCACTTCCCAGGAACAAGTTGAAGACCTCCCCGGCCAGCTGTGCCCCGATGAACATGCCCACGCCGTAGGTGGTCAGGATAATCAATCCCTGGGCCTGCCCGCGAATGTTGTCATTAGATTTTTTATCGATGTAGATCTGTCCGGTCACAAAAAAGAAATCGTAGCAGATGCCGTGCAGGGCTATGCCAAAAATAATCATCCAGGTTACCGATCCGGGAGCGCCCAGTGCAAACAAGCCGTATCGAACGACCCAGGCCAGCATGCCCACCCCGAGCATCCATTTGACACCCAGGCGAATGAAAAAGAAGGGCATCAGGAGCATAAACAGCACCTCCGACATCTGACCGATGGTCTGCGTGGCGGCGATGTTTTGGAACCCAGTTCCCTCCAGGTATAGTTGTGTAAAATTGTAGTAGGCAGCAAGCGGGATGGAGATAAGAAGCGAGCTAACCAGGAAGACATAAAACGACTTGCTTCCGAGCTGTTTGAGTGCATCGATACCGATAATACTCCTGGCCGACACCTTTTCCCCGGCGGCAGGGGGTGGCGTGTGGGGCAGGGCAAAACTATAGATTCCCAGCAATAAACTAGCTGCTGAAGTTAAGTACAACGGCAACGCTGTCTCTTCCGGACGCACATTTTCGGCTACAAAAGATCCCAAGAGAAAGCTGATGCCAAGACCGGCCACAATCCACCCGATGGTGCCAAAAACCCGGATGACCGGGAACTGCTTTTCCTGGTCTTCAATGTTGTGGAAGCAGATGGTGTTTGCCAGACTCATGGTGGGCATATAACAGAGGTTATAGGCCAATAAAAGGAGAATAAAAATCAGTGGTGAGGCGGTGGCCTGAGGCGTCAAAAACATAAACAGAGCTCCCAGGATGTGCAGCGTACCCAATACTTTTTCTGTCGCGAAATAACGATCTGCAATAAATCCCACAAAGAAGGGGGCTACAATGGCGGCTATGGGATTTACGGTAAAAGGCCAGTGCGTTAAATCTGCCATGCCATGTTCAGTCATAAAAACTGCTACGGTGGTATACCACGCGCCCCAGATAAAAAATTCCAGAAACATCAGGGCGCTCAACTTAAACTGAAGTAGCCTGTTCATAGTGATAGATTTATTGAGGTTCCCTTTTCACTTCTCTTTCCCATTCTTACAAACTAGTTGAGCTACCAACTGTAATATCTCTTGTAATTTATCATTTCGGATAGCAAAGCCAAATAGGATTTGGTGGGGATCGGGTTGGCGGGTTAGTTCCCCTTTGAAAATTTCAATTCCTCTACCCCGGTGCGTAAGAAGATCAGCGATTTCAAGATGATTTTTAATTTATCTAAGGTGTTGTACAGAATTATTTCAATTCCTAAGATACTATTAAAAGCCCCGTTAAGTAGCCAAGTGCAGTGCTGCCTAGTGATTTCAATTCCTCTGAGGTGTTATTGAAAGGTCGGGACGTAGCATGCTACGTCCGCACGGGTTTCATTTCAATCCTCTAAAGTGCTATTAAAAGACGCACACAGAGGAGATCCGGTTAATCTTCCAACCAATAAATTTTTGAGGTAGAAGATTCGTTACATACATTGACCAACTAAAACTTATGATCAAACCATCTAAACATTACGGAGGTCGCCATGAGGCGCAACTGGTTACTACTCACCATAGTATTACTTAGCTTTGGTTTGTTTGGTACATACCAGGCAGAAGCCCAGTCAAATAAAAAAACACTGATACTGGCAGGGTATAAACTCACTCCATCGGTCCAAACGAGTGGTACGGGTTCCCTCACACTTACGCTTAAAAACGACACTCTCACCGTTGAAGGCTCCTTTTCTGATTTAACAGCGCCGTATTACAGCAGCGGAGTGTATTTTACAAGGGAAGACATGGCGGTGAACCAGCTGCTCAAGTTTGATGCCGATCTGAACGAGCAGCACACCGGTGGTACTTTTAAAGCTGAAAACAATCGGTTTCACCTCTCAGAAGCCCTCAAAGAGATGTATCACAATGGAGAACTATCGATCAAAATTATGAGCTCCGAACACAAAAGCGGTGAGATAGGTATTGACATACCCGGTTCTTCCTGAAAAAATCCTGGGACCTAAAACGAAATCAGATGACGTTTAGAATGGCAGAGAGATTCTCTGGCGTATGGAAATTTACGATTTCAATCTTCCCTTTTGTCATCATCATCCCAATCGTCATCTCTGTCATCCTCATGATCATCGTCGTCCCAGTCGTCATCATCGTGGTGATGATCACGCCAATCCTTGTCCCCGTCATACTTGCTGAAAATGTTAAACGATCTCTTTATGTTGCGTTCAATTTTCTGCTGGTCATCCGGATTCGTGGGATCGGCATGTTTAAACCAACGGTCCAGGTAAATAGAAAGATTTAGGGCTACAGTAGTGGTTGAGTCGGTAATTTCGATGGGCGGGTTAAACCTGAACTCCTCCTCAAATTCACGTTTACTGCGGAATGTAAAATCCTCTCCGTTGTACGTACCTTTGACCACAATAGAATAACGGTCGTTTCCATCATTCAGATCAGGGTCATCTACAATATCAGAGTCCACTTCAATATCAAGTTCATCATACTGGCCGGCAGGAATCTGTTGGTTTGTGAGTTCCAGCGTATCGCCATTGAGCGGCAAATTGACTACGAGGTTGTCAACTTCAAAATCAAGGGAGTCATCCGACACATTTTCGAGCTCTAGATCATTAATAAGCATTTTCACCTGACTGAGCTCAACCTGGTTTGTGTCACGCCAGCCTTTTGCTTGAACTCCATTCGTGGCGAAAGAGTTGTCACCACCCACTGACATCATTACTTTCATCTGGCGAACTCCATCGGTGCCATTACTTCCAACGATATCACAACTTGCCATTACAACTGCAACAGCTAACAAGAAAACAGGTAGTGTACACTTTGTCTTTTCCAATCCATCTCAACTCTCTCCATTTAGTATAATTTGAATTGAATAGTTTATACTAATGGAGAATGTATTGGTTCCGGGATGGATAAAATGCTATCAGCTGGCTGATCCCTCCTGGCAGAATCAGGTAAAACGGGAATATAACTGCAGGTTATTTTTTCTTTACCGTAGCCCCAAGCGGAAGCTTATCGATGACATCGAGTGCGGGCGTGGGATCCCCCATCACATAAAAGTGGATGCCGGGTGCGCCGCCTTCCAGTAGTTCAATGCACTGCTGCGTACTCCACTCAATTCCGATATTCTGGGCATTGTCCGGGTCGGCAATAACCTCTTCAGAGAGAGCCTTCGGGATATTCAGGTGGAAAAACTTGGGCAGAAAATTCAGGTGCCGCTCGCGGGTTAACACTTTTAATCCCGGCACAATGGGAACTTCAATGCCCGCCTCTCTACATTTGTCCACAAAACGGAAATAGGCATCATTGTCGAAAAACATCTGGGTGACGATGTAGTCTCCACCAGCGTCCACTTTCTCTTTCAGGCGGGCAATGTCGCGGTCCAGGTTCGGGGCCTCAAAATGTTTTTCGGGGTAGCCGGCAACACCAACACAGAAATTGGTCTCATGGGCATTGACAATATCTTCCAGGTATTTTCCATCATTCATATCCTGGATCTGGCTCACCAAGTCGATCGCATATTCGTTGTACGTGCCATTTTTGTATCGTGGTACATTATCGTCGGGAGCGTCCCCGCGGATGGCGAGTACGTTATCAATCCCAAGATAGTTCAGTTCAATGAGGGCATCTTCGGTCTCTTCCTTTGTAAATCCTTCGCAAATCAGGTGTGGAACGGGATCGACCCCATACTTGTGTTTCATGGCAGCACAAAGGCCAATCGTACCCGGACGCTTCCGTTTAATATGGCGCTTGATCGTCCCGTCCGGCAGTTCTTCAAAGTATGACTCCGCCGCATGGTACGTCACATCGATAAACGGCGGATTATATTTCACAATTTTGTCCAGTGATTCAAACACCTCAGACACTGATCCCCCACGTTTGGGTGGAATAATTTCAAACGAGATAAGCGGCTCACTGGCCTTGTCGTAATGCTCAATTACCTTCATAAATTCTTAAATTATCAAATAATCGTTAATTCACACTTGAAAAAGGTAACAAGTTAAATCTAAATAAATAAATTAGAAAGAATGCGATCTTGTAAATAACAGAGAGACAAACACTCGATCCGACCTCTTTCAACTGGATGATATCCCTTTTCACATTTTTAAAACAAACTGTAGAATATAAGGTATATAGCGGGTTTTCACTAACCAAAATTATTACCCCTATCCCGCCGGAAGGCTAAAATAGAAGGCAGTGCCCTCTCCCTCTTCACTTTCAAAATAGATCCTTCCCCCCTGCTTTTCGACAAACTCTTTACACAAATTGAGACCTATGCCACTGCCGCGTTCCTTCCGGGTCCCCCTTCGACTTTTACTTACGCTTGAAAAGATAGTATCCTGTAACTTAGCAGGTATACCGATCCCAGTATCCCGAACCTCAAACAGGATATTACCATCCCGGGGCGAAGCATCGATAACAACCTCATCTCCCTCATCGGAAAATTTGATACCATTGGAAACCAGGTTTCGGAATACCAGTTTCAACATGTTGTAATCTCCGCGAACCTTATGACTTTCAGATAGCTTATTTTTTATTGTAACCTGCTTGTTCCTAGCGTTGTAGGTATGAGAGTCCAAAATTTCTTCTGCAATTTTATTTGCATTCAGCGTCTCAATATTAACCGAAAGACCGGACATCTGCTGCTTGGCCCAGGCCAGCAGGTTTTCCATGATATCCATATTCTGCTTCATCGTGAGCTCCATCTCAGAAAACAGGGTCCGCATCTCCCCCTCGGATAACGACTCATCGCGGAAAAGCTCCATCATGCCTAAAAGGGCACTCAGCGGTGTTCTCAGATCATGGGCCACAATACTGAAGAGCTTGTTTTTGACATCATTGGCCTCTTCCAGCTCTTTCTTTTGTTCCTCCAATGCCCTGTTGATCCGGTTCTTCTCACGGTTTGCCCGAAACACCAGGCCTGCAAAAATGGCAACAACAATAATCACAAAAGCACCGATACCCAGCAACCAGCTCTGCAACTCCAGCTGAGATTGTTGGAGTTCGCGTTCGGCCACCAACTGCTGATTCTCCCGCTCCCTGCGCTCAACATCGAGCCGCGTCCTGTACTCAGCCAGCAGACGATCCTGCTCGGCTGTCTGCAGGCTGTCAGACAGTGTTTTGGCAGATTCCAAGTGAGTAAGAGCTGCCTCAAAATTGCCCTGGTTCTTCTCCTGTTCGTATAACTTTTGGTGCGTATCCTCTAAAAAAGAAGGATTATTCAATCTCTCTGCTACAGCCAATGCCTCCTGCAACCAGGAGATGGACTCAGCTATTTCGCCGCGCTTTTGGGCCACATTACCCAACCCTGTTGAGTTGTAATAGATACCCTGAATCATCCCCACTTTTCGGCTGTTTTCCAGGGACTGTTCAAACCATGATGCCGCTTCCTCCATCTTTCCCTGCCTGAATTTCAATTCGCCCAGGTTATACTGAATCTGTATCGGCGGCGTATTCGGCCGGACTTTCTTTGAAAGCTCCAATGCTTCCAGATACAGGGAATCAGCCTCCTCAAAGGCCGCAAGCCCACTCTTGGCATTAGCATAATTCATGAGAGTCCGGAGCATCCCGGGCATAAAGCCGATATCTTTGCATATGTTGAGAGCCCGCTCCAGGTACTGCGCGGCTTCTTCATAGTTTTCTGCGCTATTATGTGCTACCCCCACATTATTGAGTGCAGTCGCTAAAAAGGTTGAATCAGCAGAAGCCTCAACATAAGAAATCGCTTTGTGGTACTTCTTAAATGCTTCTGCCGACTGCCCCAGGTTCATATAAGCCCCCGCCATATTCATTGCGATACCGGCCGCTGTTCTCCCTTCTTTTGTAGTATCCACCAGGGACAGCGCCTCTTCGTAGAGCTCCAGCGCCCGCTGATTATTGCCCTGGTATCGATACGAGGTGGCCAGCAAGTTTTTTATTTCGGTAAGAATCGGTGGTTCCGGCTTGAGATTGACCGCCTGTTTGAGAACTGCTACCGCTGAATCATATTTCTGTTGTACCAAGTAAAAATCCCCCAAATTCGTCAATGCCTGCAATTGTCCATAGACAAAACCAACAGAATCTGACATTCTTTTTAGGTCTCGAAAATAAGATGAAGCACTTTTTGTATCCCCCGCATCTAGTGCCTTCAGGCCTTTTTCAACCAACAAGTCAACCTTCTGTGTATCGATCTTCGCATGTTGTACGTTGGTTTTCATAATAGACAGACTCCCATTCTGGCCTATTGCCGGGCCAACCAAGAGCATAAGCAGAACGGAGAAAAACATAGCCAACATGTAAAACCGAAATTTATTTTGGATTCCTTACCGTAATATAAATCGGGCAGTCCGAAACTCTGCGATTCAGAGTCTCTGGACATTTTATTGAGAGCACTTCCTTCTTAAAAATCACCAAAAAAATCCGCGATAATTTTTTAAGTAATATCCTAATTATTTGTAAATTGAGATTCCAAAAATTTGGACCAAGCCATTTACGATCTACCATAAAATCTAAGGATTTTTTAGGTAGATCAACTGAAAAAGGTAATCACCCGAATGGTTCTGGGAAGAATTTTTGTGCAACCTAAAGTACCTACTAATTCGATTACCGACAATGAAATTTGATCAACTTAACGATCTTTTAAAAGATCGCATTCTGATATTGGACGGCGCAATGGGCACTATGATTCAGGGGTACGACCTGGATGAAGATAATTTTCGCGGCGACCGTTTCAGTGATTTTGAGCATGACCTTAAAGGGAACAACGACCTGCTGAGCATTACCCAGCCCGGGATAATCAAAGAGATCCATTCCCAATTTCTGGAAGCAGGTTCTGATATTATTGAGACCAACACTTTCAGCGCCAACCGTATTTCTCAGGCCGACTATCATTTGGGCAACCTTGCCTACGAGTTGAATGTAGCTTCAGCAAAAAATGCCCGGCAAGTGGCCGATAAATTCACCGAGAAAAATCCTGAAAAGCCGCGTTTTGTAGCCGGAGCTATAGGCCCGACCAACAAAACACTCTCCCTTTCACCGGATGTGGAGGATCCCGGCTATCGCGACATCACGTTCGATAAGCTGGTGGAGACCTATGCCGAGCAGATACGCGGACTGGCCGAAGGCGGTGTGGATATTCTTCTTGTGGAGACAATCTTCGATACACTCAACGCCAAGGCTGCCATCTATGCCATCCACAAGCACGAGGAAGAGACCGGGCAGGCTTTTCCCGTAATGATCTCGGGAACTATTGTGGATCAAAGTGGCCGCACACTTTCGGGACAGACAACAGAAGCGTTTTGGATCTCCGTTTCGCACACCAGGAATCTGCTAAGTGTGGGATTGAACTGCTCGCTGGGCTCCAAACAGATGCGCCCTTACATCGAAGAGCTGGCAAACGTCTCTACCTGTTTTACCAGTCTCTACCCTAATGCCGGCCTGCCGGATGAGATGGGCGAATACAACGAGACGCCCGAGTTTATGGCCGATCAGTTCCGGGAATATGCTGAATCCGATTTTGTGAATATTGTTGGTGGTTGCTGCGGTACCACCCCCGAACATATCAGGGCGATTGCGGAAGCTGCCGGAGAATATGAACCGAGAACAATCCCCAATCCGGAGCCCTATCTTCGCCTCAGCGGACTGGAACCGTTGGTGGTGCGTCCCGAAACCAACTTTGTGAACGTAGGGGAACGCACCAATGTGATGGGCTCGCGTAAATTCCGCAGGCTGATCACGGAGGGTGATTTTGAGGAAGCACTGTCGGTGGCACGACAGCAGGTGGAGAATGGCGCCCAGATCGTGGATGTAAACATGGACGAAGGCATGCTCGACTCCGAAGAGGCCATGAGCGACTTCCTGCAACTGATCGCCTCCGAACCCGATATCTCCCGCGTCCCTCTCATGATCGACTCCTCCAAGTGGTCGGTCCTGAAAGCCGGGCTGAAAACCGTGCAGGGGAAAGCGGTAGTGAACTCCATCAGCCTAAAGGAGGGCGAAGAAGAATTTAAGAATCACGCCCGCGAAATCCTGAACTTTGGTGCGGCCGTCATTGTCATGGCGTTTGATGAAAAAGGACAAGCCGACAGCTTTGAGCGGCGTATCGAAATTTGTGAGCGCGCCTACAACATTCTTACCGAAGAGGTCGGCTTTAAGCCGCAGGACATCATTATGGACCCCAACATCCTGACGGTAGCCACCGGCATCGAGGAGCACAACAACTACGGCGTTGACTTCATCAAAGCCACCAAGTGGATCAAGGAGAACCTCCCGCTTGCCAAAGTGAGCGGCGGTGTCAGCAATATCTCGTTCTCGTTCCGAGGCAACAACCCTGTGCGAGAAGCGATGCACTCCGCCTTCCTCTACCACGCCATCGATGCAGGCATGGATATGGGGATCGTTAATGCGGGGCAGCTGGAGGTCTATGAACAGATCCCGGGGAAACTGCGCGAGCTGGTGGAAGATGTGCTGCTAAACCGTCGCGATGACGCCACCGAGCAACTCCTGGAGTATGCCGAGACCATCAAGGATGAGGAATCCGGCGAAACGACCAAAAAAGAGGAATGGCGTGAACAGCCGGTGGAAGAGCGGATTAAACATGCGCTGGTGAAGGGCATTGTGGATTATATTGTGGATGATGTGGAAGAGGCCCGCCAGCAGTTTGACCAGCCGATTGAAGTGATCGAGGGACCGATGATGGCCGGAATGGACGTGGTGGGCGACCTGTTTGGATCAGGAAAAATGTTTCTGCCACAAGTCGTCAAGAGCGCTCGCGTCATGAAAAAAGGCGTTGCCCACCTGATCCCTTTCATTGAAAAAGAGAAGGAAAAAAACAACAACACTGAACCCAAAGCCAAAGTATTGCTGGCCACCGTTAAAGGCGATGTCCACGATATCGGTAAAAACATCGTGGGCGTGGTGCTGCGCTGCAATAATTTTGATGTGATTGACCTCGGCGTGATGGTTCCCGCTGAAAAGATCCTCGAAGAAGCCAAAAACCAAAACGTGGACGTCATCGGCCTGAGCGGTCTGATTACACCTTCGCTGGACGAGATGGTCCATGTTGCCAAAGAACTCAAACGTGAAAAGTTCAACCAGCCGCTCATGATCGGAGGGGCCACGACCTCCCGGCTGCACACTGCCGTGAAAATTGAACCAATGTATGATCAGCCGGTGGTCCATGTGCTGGATGCCTCCCGGAGCGTCTCTGTAACAGGTAACTTAATCTCCAAAACACTGCGCGACGGTTTTGTTAAAGATACAGCCAAAGAGTATGAAGAGCTCCGCAAAAAACATGAAGGAAGATCGGACCGACGGAACTACCTGCCGCTGGAAGAAGCGCGCTGTAACAAGACAGAGATCGACTGGGATAAAGCCCCGATTGTGAAACCTAAAAAACCGGGAATCCACTTGTTTAAGGATTATCCCCTGTCAGAGCTCAGGAATTATATCGATTGGGGCCCTTTCTTTATTACCTGGCAGATGCCGGGTCGTTTCCCCGCCGTCCTTGAGGATGAGAAGTATGGAGAAGAAGCACAAAAACTCTATGACGATGCCCGCATACTGCTCGACCGCATCGTTAAGGAAAAGCTTCTCGCTGCCAACGGTGTTATCGGCCTGTTCCCGGCCAACAGCGTGGGCGATGATATCGAGGTTTATACTGATGAATCGCGCTCCGAAGGCCGCACGGTGCTGCACACGCTTCGCCAACAGGCCGAAAAACGGCGTGGACAGCCCAACAAGGCCCTTTCTGATTTTGTAGCTCCCAAAGAAAGCGGAGTTGCCGATTATGTTGGCGGTTTTGCAGTAACAGCGGGACATGGCTCCAAAGAGTTGGCCACGAAATTTGAGGAACAGCACGACGATTACCAGGCGATCCTCACTAAGGCGCTGGCCGATCGACTGGCTGAAGCATTTGCTGAGCTGATGCATGAAAAAGTGCGAAAAGAATACTGGGGATACGCTCCCGATGAGAACTTTAACAACGAAGAATTGATCCGGGAGGAATATACGGGTATTCGTCCGGCTGCGGGATATCCTGCTCAGCCTGATCATACAGAAAAAGACATCCTGTTTGACCTGCTGAATGTACAGGAAACGACCGGCATTGAGCTGACGGAATCGTTTGCGATGACACCGCCGGCCTCCGTAAGTGGTCTTTATTTTGCCCATCCGGAATCCACCTATTTTAACGTGGGTAATCTCCTAAAAGATCAAGTAGAAGACTACGCTCGCCGCAAAGGGATGTCCCTTGAAAAGATGGAGCGCTGGCTGCAGTCGAACCTGGAGTATGATCCGGATTAACGTGAGATGGCAAACGTGAGACGATCCTTGTATTCGATAGATTCAAGACCTGATTAAAGTTTTATATCTGTAGGGGCACGGTGCACCGTGCCCTTACATCACAATTCTGAAAATATTTTGGTCTGTCTTCCAATCTCGTTCCGTACCTCCGGTGCGGGACGTCCGGCCGAGCACCTCTGGTGCCGAAGGATCTCCACTTAACTGAGGTATTTGAGTGATCCCAAAATCAACGGGTTAAACCCACTAAATTCTGAATTCAGAGTTCTAGCCAAAACCCTTCACCGGTAATCCGTCATCAATTCTAAGCGCTCATTACTTCTCTTCTGCTTTATCTAGCATGAACATGCAGTATTCACCGTAAAATCTATTTTCTATTTTTTGATGAACATGGGATATAATCAAAAGGAGGCGTATGGGATCCCGGCTTCAAGTTCTATTAGTTGTACAGCTCCTGTTTTTATCTTCCTGCTCACCTGAGCCGGTATTTCGATTAGCTCCCGAACAGGGACCAACAACTTTTTACAAAGGCGTCGAATACCTCACCCTGGAACAGGACAGTATCGGGATAACCCTGGCCTATTACCGGCATTCCGGGGATATGTTTGCCATGGATATTGAGGTCGCTAACTACAGTAACACCCCGGTCCGAGTCAATCCTGCCAACTTTGGAGCAATCGCTATGGGAGCGTATGCTGACTCTGCATTCACAGACTTTATAACTCATAACTGGGCATACGATCCCGAAATCCAGCTTCTCGAAATTGACAAGATGATATCCAAAAACAAAGCTTCCCAAAAGACGGAAGATGCCCTGTTCCTAACCTCAGTGGGGCTCGGGGTCACCGCCGCCTTACTTTCTGATTCGGAGGAAGAGGGCAACGAAGTCATCGAAGAGATAGAATACGAATACGTGGAGTATGAGATCAGGCAGGACAACTATGAATATGCTCTCATGAACCTGGAACAAAGACGGGAGATCTGGGAGCTGGAAACCCTGCGGATCACCGATCTGCACCCCGGAGACTATGTTCGTGGGCTGGTCTTTTTCAAAAATGTGAAAGAGGCCGCCGGATATAAATTTGAACTGAATATCGAGGATTCAAGCTTTATCGCTTGGTACCTGCAGAGAAAGATAAAACCATAAGAACGTGAGATGGCAGATGTGAGAGGTGAGACGAACTTGCTTTTCATTTTTTTAGCGCTTAAAAAAAGAAGTTGGCAGGAAATAACCGACGAAAGGGCTACAGAACCGCCCCCAAAAAGAGCAGTAATCGTGCCTGACGAAAAGGCTGCCAGCAAAATTAACTTGCTCAAAACATGGATAGAAGTCGTCTCGCTTCTTATCGTAGACACACCGCGTGATAGGTCTTGAAATTTTGAGACCAATTCAACAATTTTTTGACCGATTTAAAAAGGGAATAATAAATTCCCGTTATCGCAGTTATTGCATTGGCTGTTTAGGCCACAGTTTTCTTGATAATTTTCTCATGATCCTGACGGACCTGTTAAAAGTGTGAAGGAAGCTAAAATTCGACGCATGCTCTCACAGAAAATCTTACCATAGAGCAGCATTTCACTTTTTGACAGCCTTTTCCTATCACAAGTGAAACGGATCCATGTTGGCAGGGTCTGGGGGGAATATCACTCAACATAATTGTCTAATAAAGCTTTTAACTAAACGTAAAATATTTAGTTATGGGGAAGATAACGTCTGCCACACTTACAGTTCTACTTTATATCTCGTCTTGTTTTGCACCTCAAATAGCACACGCTGAACCGCCCGACAATGGGATAAACCTATACACTCCCTACATAAGCCGTTCAGTTACTCCGGGACAATCACTGAATTATGATATCGAAATCATTAACAATACCGGCAGTATTCAAAACATAAGCCTGGATGTGGTTAGCCTGCCCAACAGCTGGAATCCCACTTTTATTGCGGGCACAAATACCATACAACAAATAGCAGTGAAGCCCAGGGAACTGGACCCCGAAAACCCAGGCAAAACGGTTGAACTCAACCTGGACGTTCCTCTCAGGATTAAGAAAGGAGTCTATCGTTTCCGGGTTTTAGCCAACACTGACAGTGGCCTGGAGCATGAACTGCCACTGGTTATTCGCGTTACCGAACAGGGCACCTTCCAGACTGAACTCCAGGTTGACCAGGCCAATATGGAAGGATATGCCGACTCAAATTTCAACTACAGTTTTACCCTGAATAACCAGACGGCACAGGAACAAAACTACGCCATCCGTTCTGAAGCACCCCGGGGCTGGGATGTCCGGTTCCGATCGAGCGGCAAGTATGTTACGTCTGTTAGCCTGGCATCCAATGAGAGCAAGGATATACGGGTTGAAGTGAAGCCCGCTCCCAAAACTGCAGCTGATACAGCGAGTATTGCTATAGAGGCACAATCAGGAAACACATCGGCACAGGCAACGCTCGAGGCTGTTATCAAGGGCAAATACGGGCTCGATTTGACGACTCCCACAGGCCGGCTGAGCACGGAAGTAACCGCAGGCGGAGAGCAAACAATCCCTCTTTTGGTAAAAAATTCCGGCACCGTACCGCTGCGTGATATCGGGCTCAGTTCTTCCGCTCCCACAGGATGGAATGTGGAATTTGACAGCAAGGAAATCTCGATGATCGAACCCGGTAAATCGCAGACGGTCAACGCCACCATCAAGGCCAGCAGCAAAGCCATTGCCGGGGATTACCGGTTAAACATCACCGCCGACACCCCGGATGCTTCATCTGAAGCCGGCTTTCGCGTAACAGTCAACCAGTCGGTAACATGGGGCTCCATCGGCATCCTGATCATTCTGATTGTCATCGGTGGTATCTCCTACCTGTTTAAAACATACGGGAGGCGATAACCATGGCCGAACCGATGATCACCATACAGGAGCTGGTAAAAGATTATGACGATACCCGCGCCGTAGACCATTTGAACCTGGAGATTGGAAAGGGAGAAATTTTTGGGCTGCTGGGCCCCAATGGTGCAGGGAAAACAACCATCATCCTGACGCTGTTGGGTCTAACCGAGCCAACTTTGGGTTCCGTAATCATAAAGGGATATAATTCCACTTCACAACCGATTGAGGTGAAACGTGTCACGGGCTACCTGCCAGACGAAGTCGGCTTTTCGGATAACAGTATCGGACTGGAAAGCCTGGTATACACAGCTATGCTGAACGGTATTCCCCGGGAAGAAGCCACGAAGTCGGCAAGAGAACTGCTGGAGATTGTGGGCCTGTCGGAGGCGGCCGAGGACAAGACCAAGACCTACTCCAAGGGCATGACCCAGCGGCTGGGGCTTGCGGACGTGCTGATCAAAAAACCGGAAATTATGATCCTGGATGAGCCTACAATCGGCATCGACCCGAAGGGCATAAACGATTTCCTGGAGATGATCCGGAAGTTGAGCAAGGAAAAAGGAATCACAGTGTTGCTTTGCTCCCATCTGCTGCACCAGGTGCAGAAAATATGTGACCGTGTGGGCATCCTTGTGGATGGACAACTGCAAGCACTCGGCGATATCAACGAACTGGCAGAAAAGCTGTTCGGAGGTCGAGACACCTCCATTACCGCCGAGATCGATCCGATTACGGATCAGCTGGTGGAAGAGCTGAAAACCGAGGGTCCGATCAAAGAGATACACCGAAATGGGGAGACCCTGACAATTAAGGGGAGCCGCGATGCCGCCCCGTTGATATCCCAAAAAGTCGCCCAACACGGTGGCAAATTGTACCGGCTTTCATACAAGGAATATGGTCTCGACGAAATCTATCAACACTATTTTGAAGGAGGTACCATCAATGGATAAGACTATGCGACCTTTCTGGATAATGGTCCAAAAAGAGATTTCTGAACACATCAGGAGCTGGCGGTTTGTCATTCTCCTGGGGCTGGTTCTGCTGACTACTTCCGGCTCAATATACACAGTGCTCTCTGTCATACAGGATAACCCGGCCAAGCTCAGCGCTGATTCTACATTCCTCTACCTGAAGCTTTTCACCGAATCGACCAGCAATCTACCCCCATTTATCACCCTGATCGGATTCCTGGGACCCCTGGTAGGCATTGCCCTGGGATTTGACGCGGTAAATTCGGAGCGGGACAAGGGCACGCTAAGCCGTATCATATCCCAGCCGATTCCAAGAGATTATTTCATAAACAGCAAATTTGTGGGAGCCCTGGCACTTATATTTGCGCTGGTTTTTTCTCTGGGATTGCTGATTCTGGGACTCGGCATCATTTTCATCGGCCTTCCCCCCGCATTCGGTGAATTCATCCGGATTCTTGTGTTCCTGCTATTCACCTGTGTGTATATCGCCTTTTGGCTGAACCTCGGCATCACCTTCTCTATATTATTCCGACAGTCATCGACCTCTGCACTGTCTGTACTTTCCATCTGGTTATTCTTCTCAGTATTTTTCTCGATGCTGGTCCGTTTTATTGCCAACGCCTTGACTTACTACCCCTCTTCGGCCCAACAGCTATCGGTTATGTTTTCGCGCGTATCCCCCAACTTCCTGTTTAACGAGTTAACCACCATTTTACTAACGCCCTCCATACGAAGCCTGGGCGCATTGAGCTTTGAGCAGGTAACCGGTACCATCCCCTCCACGCTGCCGCTGGGCCAGAGCATGCTCTTGGTTTGGCCGAATATCACGGCGTTGGTAGCTGCCACACTCTTCTGCTTCGGGGTCTCTTACGTGCTGTTCATGAGGCAAGAAATCCGGGCGTAAGTTGAATCTGAGGAGGATTACGGGTTGCGGGTTATTCGAGCATCGTAATTTCAATTCCTCTAAGGGTTATCGTTGGGACGTAGCATGCTACGTCCGTACCCAATTCTTTCAATTCCTCTAAGGTGCTATTATGCCTAGTGTCATTACCACTTAATTCGTGAGGTACTCTTTTCCATAGGTCCAGTTGAATGGTTTTGCGTTCTTCTGGTTATAGTCTTTGATGTAGCTCATGAGTTGATCGACCAGCTGCTGCCGGGAGT
>NZ_JAMQKA010000046.1:0-49217 GCF_031569985.1 Aliifodinibius sp. S!AR15-10
TGACGATGGGTAGAATTTTGTCGAAATTGGCTTTGAGGTCATGCATACGCAGGGTGTTTTTATGAAGATTAACACTCCTAAGATATTGATTATCAAGCGTTTGCATGGCCTTTCTTATTTTAAAATTATTAAAAACTTAACCCCTAAACGCGTTATCTGAATATTGAGGTTATAAATTGCCAAGTGCGATGTCTTATCGCATCTCTGTGGGTTTTACGACATCCATGTCCCCGTAATCGAGGTTTTCCCCCGCCATCCCCCAGATGAACGAGTAGCTACTGGTGCCAGAACCACAGTGGATCGACCAGGGTGGTGAGAGGACTGCTTGATGGTTTTGCAGGAAAATATGGCGCGTTTCATCCGGTTCGCCCATGAAATGAGAGACCACCTGGTCATCAGGGAGATCAAAATAGAAATAGGCCTCCATCCGCCGATCGTGCACATGGGCAGGCATTGTGTTCCACACGCTTCCTTTTTTGAGGATGGTCATACCCATCTGCAGCTGACAGGTGTCCACCACACTGTGTACGATCAGTTTGTGGATAAGGCGATGATTGGAGGTCTCAAGAGAACCCATCTCAACTGTTTCTGCCTCATCCAGTGTAATCTGCTTCGTGGGATTTGAGCGATGAGCAGGTGCTGAGTTGATATAAAACAGGGGTTGCCCCTTGGAACGTGCGAAAGTAATGTTTTCAGATCCCCGCCCGATATAAATCGCTTCTTTATTTTTTAGCTCATAAGATTCGCCATCAACGGTAACGGTACCTTGTTCACCAACGTTGATAACTCCCAGCTCGCGTCGATTAAGAAAGTTTTCGGCCTTCAGTGGTTCAATAGGTTCCAGGCGGAGAGGTCCTTCTCCGGGTTTAGCACCACCTACGATATACCGATCGTAATGGCTGTATACCAAATTAATTTCTCCTGCTCTGAATAGATTCCTGATAAGAAATTCATCTCTTATTTGCTGTGTATCGTACGATTTGAATACCTCGGGATTGGAGGCGTAGCGGACTGTGTAATTTGATGTCATTTGGAGCATCCGGTTTATTTTTGCAATCGATTGCAATTAATGTAGACAATATCACATTGTAATTTATTTAGTGCAAGTTCCCAGTGGTGAATTCTTCTAGCTTATTTAGGGCCTCTGTAGTATTTAGATCCATGATTCCAGTATTATATGAAGGTTGTTATATCCGTGTGTTTGGTTTACCAGATTATATAAAAAAATTCTTGACTTTCGATGGAATATAATTAGTTTATATTATGCAATCGATTGCAAGGGGTTACTAAGTTACCACTTATTTCTACAAAGGGGAATGTTAAAGGATGGACAATTCAGCAAATAAAGATCAATCAGTTCGGGAGAATCGATGGATTCGGAAAATGCATAACGATGAAAAGGATGGATTTGAATCACTATACCGTTCCTATTATCCCAAACTGATTCAGTTTGCACTACGATACAACAACTCCAAGGCGATCGCAGAAGACCTTGTGCACAACGTTTTTCACAACGTCTGGAAGAACAGGAAACGCATTAAGCCGAACGGTAAGCTCAGGTCCTATCTTTATACGGCTGTGCGGAATCAATCCATAAAATACCAGAAGCGAAAAGAGCGGCAGGCCCATTCAAATTTAGAGGATGAGACCGTTCTACAAAGCAGAGATGTGAGTCCGGAAGAAAATCTCGATGTGAAGGAATTTGAGCAGTCGGTAGAGGATGCAATCAATAAACTGCCAGAAAAACGTCGTGAGGTATTCTTGATGAGCCGGGAAGATAATTTGACCTATCGCGAAATTGCCAATGTGCTGGAAATATCAATCAAAACG
Organism: Aliifodinibius sp. S!AR15-10; assembly: GCF_031569985.1. Lineage (NCBI taxonomy): Bacteria > Pseudomonadati > Balneolota > Balneolia > Balneolales > Balneolaceae > Fodinibius > Aliifodinibius sp. S!AR15-10. The sequence goes on from NZ_JAMQKA010000046.1 coordinate 1,831, forward strand.
GTGGAAACCCAGATCAGCCGGTCCCTTAAGTTTTTACGGGTGGAGCTGGCGCATTTCTTAACCGGGGATAAAATGTCTACCTAGTCGCCCCGGCATATTGACATCTCTTCATAAATCGTCCCCTTCTTTTCAAGTTACTCTTCTCAGTAATCTAAGAGTGCGTAGTCTTTACCAAGGGGCTTTGCAAAACCCTATGTCATTGCAAACTGTGTCCGACTACTGGCGTGATGGAGCGAATGAAATGAGTGAAATGCAGCAATCTCCATCTGTGTGGGGATCGCCACGCCCCGAAATCCGCCAGCTGGCGGACGCGATGACAATTCCAAATGGTGTAGTTTTGCAAAGGCCCTCTACTAAGAGATTAATTCCTGTCTAATACATTTTAAACCCACTACGGAAATTTTTTTAAAAAACTGTCAGGGTACCTGGCTGCTTTGGGGTATTAGAAAATAAAGATGTTAATTGACAGTCAGAATTTTTATGGATAACCCGGATTTAAGATGGGAATTAATAACACGTTACATCAGCGGTGAGTGTAGCGAAGACGAACGGCGCCAGGTAGAAGAGTGGATGGAAGCCGATGCCAGTAATAAAGAGATGGTGACACTCTTGCAAAAGGCCTGGGAGGGTTCTCCTGATAAGCCCGCAGATGCCTGGGATGTGGATTCAGCATGGCTTCGATATAATATCAGGTATGGCAAAGATTTTGAAAATGATCAGGAAACCCGTGAGCAACCTGATGAGATGAATTATATCAGGGAGATTGGGGCCAGCCGCCGAAGAAGAAGTAATATCTTGCGCTGGGGTTCGGTACTGGCTGCAACGGCCATGATCTGCATTGCGTTTCTTTTTGGTTATCAGCCCGAGGAAACAGAATCTGCCGAGCCGACTGAATTAACGCGTGAAATCGTAGCCAACCACGGTCAGCGGATTCACCTGCGGTTGAGCGATGGGACAAAAGTGATTCTCAATTCCGGCAGCCGAATTACCACACCCAACACCTTTTCTGATTCTACCCGGAATATTCGCCTCGAGGGGGAAGCTTTCTTTGATGTTGCTACCGATTCTTCCCGGCCGTTCCTGATTCAGGCTGCTCATTCCGTCACCGAGGTGCTCGGGACCAAGTTTAGCGTCAAGGCGTATTCGGTGGATGAAGAGGTGCAAGTAGTAGTGCAGGAAGGAAGAGTTGCACTGTGGGGGCGAACAGGAGACGACAGGTTTCCCGGGAAAGAAATTACAAGAAATCAGATGGGGGTGATTCCACAAGGAAAATCCCCTGTTGTCAATGAAGTAAAAGATATGGAAAAATACTTGGGATGGACCGAAGGCAAACTTGTCTTTTCGGGAGATCCTCTTAGTCAGATAGAGACGAAACTGGAGCGCTGGTATGATATCCGCTTGGATATTGATACCGGGCTTGGGCATGCTGATCACAGGTTAACAGCTACATTTTCTGATGAGCAATCCCTGCCTGAAGTGCTTGAAGCTATCGCCCTTTCATTAGACCTGAAATACAAAAAAGGAAAATCGGGTGGAACATATATCATATACGAATAACCAATTTAATTTTTAATGGAGGATTTATGAACAAGAGGAAACGAGTTACGGTAAAAGATAAGATAGGTCTGTTACTGTCAGGGATACTATTAGTATTACTTCTGGTAGATCCCGGTTGGTCGCAGGATAGAGCTGACAACGGTAAGCGTTTTGTGCCGTTGGGCTGGTATGCCAATGCTGGCAGTGGATCAACATCGCTGTTTAGTAAAACAACGAGTATCAATTTTAATGATGTGCCGCTGGAGCAGGCATTAACGGAGCTGGCAAACCAGGTAAATGTGCGTCTATCTTATGACAAGGCTAATTTGCCAGAGAAAAATGTTACTGTTTCTGAACAGGACATTACACTTATAGATGCCTTCAAAAAATTGGTTGAAGGGATGCCTTTGGATGTCTTGGGATCAACCTCCGGACAGGTCATTGTTAAAAGAACAAAAGCAGAAGTTTCAGAATCGATTGCCGTGGAAACTGTTTCCGGACAGGTTATTGATTCAGAGACGGGAAGTGGATTGCCTGGGGTTAATATCGCCGTTAAAGGAACAGGTATCGGTACATCAAGTGATGCCGAAGGGGATTACTCATTAACGGTGTCCTCTCTTAATGATACCTTGTTGTTCTCTTTTATCGGTTACGAAACGGCAGAAATTCCGGTTAGTGGGAGAACAAGCATAGATGTTGAGATGCAGTCTTCTACGATTACCGGTGAAGAGGTTGTTGTGGTTGACTATGGTTACGGAACAGTAAATAAGGAGAATTTAACCGGGTCGGTGGCTTCGGTGACCGGTGAAGATTTGAACAGGATACCGGTGACGAATGCCGCTGAGGCTATTGCAGGTCGTTTGCCTGGGGTAAACGTACTTTCCACGGACGGTGCGCCGGGTGCTGAAACCGTTATTAAAGTGCGCGGTGGTGGTTCCATTACCCAGGATAACTCCCCCCTGTATGTTGTCGATGGTTTTATTGTAGGCAGCATCCGGGATATCCCGCCATCTGATATTGTAAGCATTGACGTGTTAAAGGATGCGGCCGCAACGTCTCTTTATGGCGCGCAGGCTGCAAACGGGGTAATCGTTATAAATACTAAAAAACCGGAAGCCGGAAAGGTTAATATCTCCTATAACAACTATTTCCAGTTTAACAAGCTTCCCGGGGATAGAAAACTGGATGTACTCTCTCCCTATGAGTATGTAATGGCCAATTATGAGCATGCCAAGCTCCGGTCAGAAGCCGATTTGAGAAATTTCGAAAAATACTACGGGAAGTATGATGATCTTGAATTGTACAAGAGTAAGCCCGGTACCGACTGGCAGAGCGAGTTGTTCGGGAATCCTCAGCTTTCTCAATATCACAACCTGAGTATAAGCGGTGGAACCGACCAGACCAAGATGATGCTGAGCTTGACCCACAACAATGAAGATGGGCTCATGATCGGTTCAGGATTTGAGCGGTCCACGATTAACTTCAAGTTGAACCAGCAGTTAGACGAATCACTGCAGCTGGATGTCTCAGCCCGAATCAACAACACTCAAATTGACGGTTCCGGTACTTCGGGAAGTTCTCAGATCCGTATTAAAGACGCCATCACAAGACGGCCTGTAAACGGTATTGCCGACGAGCTTGATATTGATCTGACAAGCGTTAACAACGATGACGAGTACCAGTCGTTCCTGCTGAATATGATCAATCCCAAGGAGCTTGCGAAGCAAGACTGGAGACAGAGAACGGACAACTCCTATGTACTGAATGCAGGGTTGACCTGGGATCCGCTGGACAATATGACGGTTAAATCGACCTTTACCTCCGATAAGTCATTCAATGAAAACCTGAGGTATTACGGACCCCTGACGGGTGAGTCTCAGAAAGAGGGTAACAGCCTGCCTTTGGGAACCAAGCAAGAGGGAGAAGGCTTCTCCTACCGGTGGTTGAATACTGTAAGATACGTGTTTGATAATTTTGAAAAGCACGATTTAGACTTCCTGTTGGGACAGGAGATCTACTCCAATGGAGGGAAGGGCAATTATGTGCGTGTAGAAAACTTCAGAGAGTCTATGCAGCCCGAGGAGCTCTTTGCCAATATGGCTCTTGGAAACCTGGTAGAGCAATCGACTTCGCGTTCAACAAACCGAAATAGATTTTCGCTGTTCGGGGGAGCAAATTATCAGTTCAATGATAAGTATCTGCTTACAGCCACCGTCCGTGCCGATGAATCCAGTAAATTTGAAGAATCAAACAGGCTGGGCATTTTCCCCGCTGCAGCACTGGGCTGGAAAATTTCAAATGAGCCCTTCATGGATGGAGCGGACTTCATTGACCGTTTAAAGCTGCGGGTAAGCTATGGGAAAACGGGTAACGATCGTATTTCTGCGACGGCCTCACAATTCCTGTTTGATGCCAGCACCTATAACGGTCCGGGAATGGGTACAAATGATTACAATGCCTACTATTCACCGACAGGGAGCACGCTCTATAACCCCGATCTCGTCTGGGAGTCTACCATTCAGAAGAATATAGGCCTTGACTTCGCCTTTTTCTCAGCTCGCGTCAACGGTAGTCTTGATCTGTATGAAAACTCCACGCGAGACTTGTTACTTAAATCGGCCATATCACCGGTGTCAGGATTCTCTACCCAGTGGAATAATATCGGAAGTACCTCAAACAAAGGGATAGAGCTGGGACTGGAGGCCTACATCATAAATGACAAGGACTTCTCGCTGTCTACCAATGTCAACTTTGGGATTAACCGGTCCAATATTGATGAGCTGGATGGAACCAACGAGCGTTTCTATCAATCCAACTGGGCCAGCACCGACCTCAAAGACCGGGATGATTACTACCTGAAAGTGGGGAGCACCCTTGGGCTGATCTATGGCTACAGGAATGACGGAATGTACACAACTGATGATTTTGCTGGCTATAACGAAGCCACAGGCGAATATATCCTGAATGAGGACGTGCCGGATAATAGTCAAACCCTCGGTGTAAATAGCCTGAGACCAGGCTATATGAAGCTGAAAGACCTAAACGGGGACGGTCAGATAGACAGTCAGGACAGAACCGTAATCGGGAATGCATTGCCCAAGGCCCAGGGAGGTTTGGGTTTCGACCTCAACTACAAAGGATTTGACGCTTCCATATTCTTCAACTGGTCATATGGAAACGACATCTATAATACCGGTAAAATTGATTTCAACCAGTTCTATCGTAGCCAGTACGGCAATATGCTGAGCACCATGAGTTCCGACAATCGCTTTACCTATATCGATGTGGACGGTTCGTATACCGGCACACCGGGAGAAGTGGTCACAGATCTCGAGCAGTTAAGAGAAATGAACCAGGGTAAAGAGATGTGGAGTGGAAATAACTCATTCGGTACGGCAACGGCCGTAATTCATGACTGGGCAGTCGAAGACGGGTCATTTATAAGGCTCAATAAGTTGACACTGGGATATACTCTGCCTACGCAATGGACTTCCAAACTGAGCCTGTCAAACGCCAGGGTGTATGTTACCGGCTATAACCTTGCCATCTGGACGAAATATACGGGCTTCGATCCTGAAGTGAGCACGTCGAGAGGCAGCTATTCCCAGTTGACACCTGGAGTTGACTATTCATCCTATCCAAGGAGCCGATCAGTCACCGTTGGAGTTAACGTTACTTTTTAATTTAATGACCATTTAATCTTATGACTATGAAGATCAGATATTTTGTTTGCGCGTTGGCAGTCCTGATGTTTACTGCCTGTGATAGTTTTCTGCAACCGGAGTCGCTTTCTACGTTCGACGATAACTATATCTTCTCGAACATTGAAGATGCGAGAAAGGCCGTGAATTCGATCTATGTCCATTTTAATCACGACGGATTCAGATCAAGACTGTCTAACAATATGACAGGGAACACGGATATTGAACACAGCGGTGGGTCGAGCGATGGGGCACGCTACCAGATATGGCGCCTGGATGCCCAGCCCAACAACGGCGACTTGGGTTATGTCTGGGATATTGGATATAAAGCAATACGCGATGCCAATATTGCGATTGAGGGGATATCGGATAGCCCGGCACTTAATTCCTCTGATGAGGTGGTAGCAAGAAATATAAAACACCTGTTAGGGGAAGCCTACACGTTGCGCGCCTACTGGTACAGTATGCTCATTTATTATTTTGGCGACGTCCCCTTTATGACCGAGGCTCCGAAAGCAGGGGTAGATTTCAACCTTCCGCGAAAGGATCGAAATGAAATCCTCACGGCCGTCATTGATGACCTGATTAATATCGAGGAAGATATGATGTGGGCCGACCAGCTGCCCAACGGTATTGAACAGGTCAACAGGGAATACACGATGGGAATGATTGCCCGTCTTTCTCTGCAGCGCGGGGGATATTTCTTGAAACCGAATATGAGCATGGAGCGAAAGGATGACTACCTGGACTACTATCAAATAGCCAATGATTATACTCAGAAACTGATCAATCTTAAAGATCGTCCACTGCCTGAGGACTACAGCCAAGTGTTCATGAATCAGAATAAGTTTGTCTCTCCGGTTAACAGCGATATTCTTTTTGAGGTGCCGTTCCCAGTAGGAGAGGGAGATGTCGGTTGGAATATCGGTGTCACCGTTGAGAAAGGTAATCATCCGTATGGTTCCGGAGGCAACTACATGAGTATTCCTGCTACCTACTATTACTCATTTGACAAGCAAGATAAGAGGCGGGATGTAACCTGCGCATGGTACATGATCAACGAAGACTTTGAGCAGGAGCTGGTGAGCGTAAGCAATATTGCCCAGGGTAAGTGGAGCCGGCATTTCCTTGAAAATCCTCCGGGTCCTTCTACTGCTAAAGGAACGGGCATCAACTGGCCCATGATGCGGTATTCAGATGTGCTCTTAATGCATGCTGAGGCTGAAAACGAACTGAACGGCCCGACGGCCAAAGCGAAAGAAGCGCTTAAGAGGGTGCGTCGCCGTGCTTTCCCGGATGCGGAATGGAGCTCAAAAGTAGACCAGTATGTCGACAGCGTTTCTGCAAGCAAAGAGTCCTTCTTCAATGCGATTGTGAATGAGCGGGCATGGGAGTTCGGCGGTGAGATGACCCGGAAGTATGACCTCATCCGCTGGGACCTTTACCACGAGAAAGTGCAGGAAACGGTCGATGGTCTGAAGAAAATGGCCGACGACGCCTATTATGGTACTGGAGATCTTCCTGATTATGTATATGTAAAACATGACGAAAATGGAGATCTGATGATTTACAACCGGGATGAAAAGGTAAATTCTGCACCTGATGATACCTGGGAGCGCAGGGCTTGGTTGATTGGCCTGGTTGATGAAGATCAACCCAATAACTATCCGGAGTGGTTGACACGGGACTGGGCAAACTACAATGAGCCCGTGAGGTACATCTTCCCGATTCCCACCATCGGAATAGATAATAGCAAAGGCGTACTGAAAAACGACGGCTATAATTTTTAAAGTAAAATATTCAGAGATATGAAATTCAAAGAAGGTAGTATAAATCTTGTCTTGTTTATGTTGATTGCAGGCACGGTACTGTTTTATGCCTGTGGTAAAGATAATCCTGTGGCCCAGGATGATGAAACACGTCTGTTCAGGCCGGTGCTCAACGAGCAGCTGTTTGCAGAGGACAACATGATCATCGTGGATATGGGAGATATGAAAGATGCGGCTTCCTACACGCTGGAGGTCAGCAGAGATACATTCCAGACCGTCGAGTTAGCCCTGGAAGTCGACACCCACTATGTTGAAATAGACAGCCTCTTGTGGGATACAATCTACCAGGTGCGGGCAACAGCTCACGCTGATGATGAGGAACTGGATAGTAAAGTCTCGGATCTGGGCGCTGTCAGAACGCAACGTTTTCCTTCCATTATGGAGCTCCCTGAAAGTTATGATGTCACAGACGTAGCGGCCAGGGTCTTCTGGGAGACCGGAGGAGCCCCGGTTACGGGTGTTAAAGTGTTTGCCGCAGATGATGAAAAGCTAACTTCGCCCTTGATAGAAGAGGATGTATCAATGGAAGAACAAGACGCGGAGGAAAAGTTCGTATATGGGTTAGAGCCTTCCACCGAGTACCAAATTGCTATTTATAGCGATGGTGAGCTCCGCGGCTGGGCAGACTACACAACCAAAGAGGCCCTCCCCATGGGAGACAATGTGGTTGACCTGCGCGGTATTGACCGGGAATCGATTCTGGCAGACACCCTGCAGTATGTTTCCGACGGAAGCGTTGTTCTGCTTGAAAGCGGAAGGCAATATGCAGCCGACGGATACCATTTTGATAAATCAGTGACTATCAGAAGTGCATACGGGTTTACCCCGGGCGGGGCAACCATAGACTGCAGCTCGAACTTTAACGTTCAGGATGGTGCTGTAGTGGATTCCGTTGTTTTCAGGGATGTTACTCTGACTGGTAACTTCGATTCCAACTATGTCTTCAACATTAACAACAGTGGGCAGGTTGGTGAAATCAAGTTTCATTCCTCCAATATCCGCTCCCTTCGAGGCATAACACGAATGAAAGGCGGTGCGGGTAAACTCGAAAAGTATACTATCTACAACAGTGTTGTCGATAGCATTAACGGGTATGCCGTATTGACGGTGGATACCGAAGAGTGGAGCGTGGACGACATACGGCTGGAGAACTCCACGTTCTCAAAAATACAGTACTTCCTCGTAAGCCGTTCTAACACGAACTCAATTTTGATCGAGTCCAGTACCATCAATGAAGCGCCTGAAAGGGGTCGCCAGATGTTCAGGTGGCGTGGATCTGAAGGGAATAACAACGTCCTCAACGGTGTTGAAATAAATAACACGATTTGGGGTCACGGGTGGAATATGGATGGTGAAGAGGATTATGCCGTCAGTGGTGTAGATGGAATGGAGAATACAAACTTCAGTATCGTCAATACCTACACCACCAATCAATTTTCATTTTCCGGCGATGAGATTCCCGGGTTTCCGAGCTTTGTATATGATGGCACCGCAAATGATCTCTGGGAAAATCCATACAACGGTGTAGGCTTTGATATCCAAGATTCAGGATTCGCAGGCAAGGGAGACGCCGGCGATCCGCGTTGGAGAATAGGACTGTAGTTTTCCCTGATCACCATCAGCAGGTGTGGCTGGTAAGGTCACACCTGTTTTCTTTTATATAACCCTTATAAGTAAACGGGTCATATGGATGTTTTAAGAACGTCATTTTATGTATTTGTAATGGTGGCACTTCTGGGCGTTGTTAACTGCAGCAATGGAACCGAGGCGGTAACCGAGCCAGACGATGATAAACCCACGCCTGTGGAAGAAGAAGCCCTGGCATTTCCCGGAGCTGAAGGTTTTGGACAACATGCCACCGGTGGACGAGGGGGTGACGTTTATTATGTAACCAAACTCAGTGATGATGGCAGTGAGGGGACGCTGCGGTATGCACTGAATCAATTTGGACCGAGGTACATATTGTTTAAAACTTCCGGGACCATTGAATTGAAATCCCGCCTGGATATTAGCAATGGTGATGTGACAATCGCAGGGCAAACCGCACCGGGCGATGGCATCACGCTTAAAAATTACCCGGTGACGATAAGTGCCGATAATATAATCATCCGTTTTCTCCGATTCCGGATGGGCGATGAGGCTCAACAAGAAGGAGATGCGCTGGGAGGTCGATTCCATAAGAATATTATCATTGATCACTGCTCCTTGAGCTGGTCGACAGATGAAACGATGAGTTTCTATGCCAACGAAAACACCACCGTACAGTGGAGCATTATCTCTGAAAGCCTTCGCAAATCATTTCATGTAAAAGGAGCTCATGGATACGGGGGAATCTGGGGTGGAAAGAAAGCGTCATTTCACCACAACCTGCTGGCTCATCACGACAGCCGAAATCCCCGTCTGGGTGAAGAAGCGGGAAAAGCATTTGCCCTCACCGACTTGGTGGACCTCCGGAACAACGTGATATACAACTGGGATGGCAACAGTGCCTATGGCGCGGAAGCGATGAACGTAAACATTGTGAACTGCTACTATAAACCCGGGCCGGCAACCACCAAGGAGGAACGGATCATATCCATCGATAAAAATATGGATGAAGATACAGAGATCTATGACACTTGGGGCAAATTTTATATTGACGGAAACTATATGGAGGGTAGCACCCGGGCCACTGATGATAACTGGCAGTACGGGGTATATAACCAATTTCACAGCAAATATGGTACGGTACCGCAATCCGAGAAAGAGGCCATGCGTTTGCCAGATGCCCATCCTATAGATGGTAACGTAACAACCCACAGCGCTGAAGAGGCATACGAAAAAGTACTTGATTATTCCGGTGCATCCCTGGTGCGTGACGCAGTAGATGAGCGGGTGGTCAAGGATGTACGAAACGGCACCTACACGGCAGAGGGCTCAAATGGCAGTACGAACGGTATTATCGATTCACAGGATGATGTGGGCGGATGGCCCGAGTTAAAAAGCGAACCTGCACCGGAAGATACCGACAACGACGGGATGCCTGACGAATGGGAAACGAGTGTCAAACTTGATCCGGAGGTGAAGGAAACCAACGGCCATGATCTAAGCACAGGCTACGAAAATATTGAGGTGTACATCAACAGCCTTGTGGAGTCCCTGGTAAAAGAACAAAATATACCGGGTTCCTGATTAGAAATGGAATAAAACACGGTGATAATCGTGGATCTGGCTTATCGATAGCGTGGGAATTAATTCCCGCGCAAGTGATACAGCAGGAACCGCATTAGATGAGATCTACTCATTATTTGTGGCTTCTATAAATGCCAATTTTCAATTGGTGAACGCATCAAATTAATAATGTATGGAGATCAATTCTCTCGAAAATGGAATCTCGCAATATCTTAAAATTTATACTGATTTTATGAAAACTTTGACTTCTTTAATTGTCATTGGAGTCTTTTCCGCTGTTAGTGTTATTGGCTGTGGAAACTCGAATGCAGTAGATTCTGGAGAAGATAATAACGGCAACGAACATGGTCCCACACCGGTTGAAGAAGAGGCAAAAGCGTTTCCGGGTGCCGAAGGTTTTGGCAGTGAAACTACTGGCGGTCGCGGGGGTAAAGTTATCTACGTGACCAACCTAAATGATTCCGGTCCGGGTAGCCTGAGGGAGGCGGTAGACACGCCCGGTGCCCGGTATATTCTTTTCAAAACTTCGGGCACTATTGCCCTGGAATCGGATCTGAATATAAATTATGGGGATCTTACCATTGCCGGGCAAACGGCTCCCGGTGACGGTATCGCTGTCCGTAATTATCCCGTGGCTGTGAATGCCAATAATGTTATCATCCGCTATATGCGGTTCAGGATGGGGGACGTTGCCGAACAGCAGGATGATGGGCTGAAAGGACGCGATCAGAAAGATATTATTATTGATCACTGCTCCATTAGCTGGGGTACTGATGAAACCGCTTCGTTTTATGATAATGAGAACTTTACCATGCAATGGTGCATCATCTCTGAAAGTCTGCGTAATTCAATCCACGAAAAGGGCTCCCATGGGTATGGCGGTATATGGGGCGGACAGAAAGCTTCCTTTCACCATAACCTGCTTGCCCATCACGACAGCCGGAACCCCCGATTTTGTGGCAGTCGGTACACAAATCAACCCGGCCTGGAACTGATTGATTTCCGCAACAATGTGATTTACAACTGGGGCGGCAACAGTTCGTATGGAGCCGAAGGGGGTAGTTATAATATGGTTAACAACTACTTCAAAGCCGGTCCGGCTACTTCCTCGCATAAGTCACGAATTGAACAACCCTATCCTGATAATGGCGGCAATGAACAGCCCGCCGGCACGTATGGTAAATTTTATGTGGATGGCAATTACGTAGCCGGCAGTGCTATCGTAACGAATGATAACTGGCAAGGCGTCCATCCTCATTCTTCGTTTTCAGATTACGGGGTTTCCAAAGAGGATCTTAAATCAGGGACCGCCTTTGATGTAGCTGATGTTACTATGCAATCGGCGGAAGAGGCCTACGAAAAGGTGCTGGATTTTGCAGGAGCGTCGCTGGTTCGTGATACGGTGGATGCGCGAATCGTGTACGATACCCGGACCGGTACCGCAACTTTTACTGATGGTGGTAATGGTAGCACCAATGGACTTATCGATACCCAAAGCGCGGTCGGCGGTTGGCCTGAATTAGAAAGTGATCCTGCACCAGAAGATTCCGACAGCGACGGGATGCCTGATGAATGGGAAAAAGAGGTAAACCTTGATCCGGAGGTGAAGGAAACCAACGGCCACGATCTGAGTACTGGTTACGAAAATATTGAGGTTTACATCAATAGCTTGGTAGAATCCATCACCGACGAGCAGAAATAGAAAAGAAATTGATCAGACATCATTTATGAAAAAAAGAAATTTTTTATATCCCGTGTTATATCCTTTTGTCCTACTGCTGGTATTTTCCTGTTCCTCAAACCAGGTAGCTCCTGAAGAGGAAGAGTCCAGGGAAGATCTCATAGAATATAAATACGTGGTGGATAAAGATGGGAATGGCGACTTCACTTCAGTACAGGAAGCCATCGACGCAGCCCCTTCATATTATGATGACCGTACCTACATATATGTCAAAAATGGAGAGTATAAAGAGGTCGTGACTATTCCAGACGAGAAAACGAACCTGACGCTGGTTGGGGAAAGCGTGGAAAATGTGATCCTGACCTATGACAATGCCGCTCAAAAGATTAATCCCGAAACAGGGGAAGAATATGGTACAAGTGGATCAGCCAGCACGTATATCCACGGAGATGGTTTTGTGGCCGTAAACATTACCTTCGAAAATAGTGCGGGTTATTATAATGGAACACAGGGGAAAACAAATTATGGACAAACGCTGGCTATTTATGTTGATAGTGACCAATCAATATTTGACAATTGTCGTTTTATAAGTGGACAGGATACCTTTTATGCCGGTCGAGTTCGTACCTTTATCAAGGATTCATATATAGAGGGAACGACCGATTTTATTTTTGGTCCCGCCACCGCTGTTTTTGAAAACACTAACATGCATTCATACGGTGGAACCTCAATTACCGCAGCTTCCACCGAGTCATATGTGGAATTCGGCTTTGTTTTCAGAAATTGCACGATCACGTCTGAATCAGGCGTTAAAACTGACCTTGGACGTCCATGGAGGCCCTATGCCGCAGTTGCCTATCTTGGATGCGATATTGGATCCTGCATAAAGCCGGAGGGATGGAACAATTGGGGTGATCCCGATAATGAAGCCACGGCCCGGTATGCCGAGTATAACAACACCGGCCCCGGGGCTGACACCGACAACCGGATTAACTGGGTAGACATTCTTACCGAAGGTGAAGCTGAGAAATATGAAACCCTGAATGTCCTGAAAACCACCTATGAAGAAAATCCTAATACAGATGACTGGAATCCGTATAATCTCATTGAACAGATGCAGGAATTACCGGAAATGTAGCATGGTTTATTCCTTGTTAAATTGAAAGAATCAAACTTCCAGGTTAACGGGACCTTAATCACCCCTGAAATGAAGGAACGTTGAAGGTTTAAGGCGAAATTTTTTACCTATTCTCCGTAATTAAAAAGTGAAATTGGGATGCTAAAATAGAATTTGTATCGACTGGTAGTAAAAGTAGTAGATGACCTACTCTTTTAAGATCAGGGCCTGTTAACAGGAAACAGTTCAAAAAAATGATGATGAACAATACGGGAAGAGTAACTTTTGGCGTCACACTTTTGGGATTGCTTTTAGTTTGTGCGGGAGCTGCATCGGCACAGGAGTCCATCCCTTTGTGGCCGGAAGAAAAACTGCCCAATTCAAAAGGATTGGCCATAGAAGACAGCGTATTCAATGAACGCATTTACCAGATTAAGTACCCAGAGATGTACACCTTTTTCCCGGCCCGGGAGGAGACGAGCGGCGCGGCCGTACTTATTTTCCCAGGTGGTGGTTATCACCATCTGACCTACAACTGGGCGGGATTCCAGGTGGCGAAATGGTTTAACTCCATAGGAGTAACCGCTTTTGTCGTAAACTACCGCCTGCCTAACTCCCCGGATCTGGAGCAACGACAGGTTGTCCCCCTGCAGGATGCCCAAAGAGCGATGCGAATTGTCAGGGCCAATGCTCATGACTGGAATATTGATCCTGAAAAAGTTGGAGTGATGGGACGGTCGGCCGGCGGGCACCTGGTCTCTACCCTTGGTACGCACCAGCAGGATGTTGCAGCGTTCGGTGATTCGCTGGATAGTTACAGTTACCGTCCCAACTTTATGATCATGGTTTCACCCGTCATATCATTGGGTAAATACACCCACGAAGGCAGCCGTGAAAACCTGCTCGGCGCTAACGCACCACAGGATCTGATAAAAGAATATTCGAATCAGCTGCAGGTAACCGACTGGACACCCCCGGCTTTTTTGGTGCATGCGGCAAATGACGAGGCAGTACCACCCCAGAACAGCCTGCAGTTTTACCACGCCCTGCTCGTCCATGGGGTCTCCTCGAGTATTCATATATTTCCCCAGGGAGGACATGAGATCGGGCTGGTGGGCAATCCCGGTTCAACACAGCAGTGGACCGACCTTTGTGAGGCATGGCTCCGCGAAATGGGTTTTACCAATTAAAAAATGATCAATGCGATCTCCAGTTGGGATTAAAAGATTTAATTCTCCCGGTCGCAAAAGCAGCGGCCGGGTGGGAAGGCAATCCTCCTCCACCGGGTGGCTGGGTTTGCCACCCGGTGGATTAAGATGCCAGGAACCGGTAATGTGCAAAAGACGAATTTCAAATAACAAATAAACAATATTCAATATGAGTAATGCTATTAAAGTGATTAAGAACAAGTATCAATGGGGTTTCCCGGCAATCCTCATGATTGGGCTTCTCTTTTTGGCTGCAGCCCCGCAACCGGATTCGATTACAGTATACCTGGTGGGCGACTCGACGATGTCAAACAAAGAGGTCGAAGCCTATCCTGAAACCGGCTGGGGGATGCCATTTCCGGTGTTTTTCAACAGTACTGTAACGGTGGAGAATCACGCTCGCAACGGGCGCAGTACCCGCACGTTCCTGGAGGAAGGCCGCTGGGAACCGATTGTGAGTAATCTTAAAGAGGGCGACTACGTGTTTGTCCAGTTTGCCCACAACGACGAGGTACCGACCAAAGAGCAATATACTCCCCCCAAACAGTACCAGGCCAATCTTCGCAAGTATGTGACCGAGACACGGGACAAAGGGGCCCGTCCTGTACTGCTGACGCCAATCGCCCGCAGACATTTTGACGACCAGGGACATCTTAAGGACACACACGCTCAATATTCAGAATTGATGCGCCAGGTGGCAAAAGAGCTTGAAGTCCCGCTGATTGACCTTGACAAAAAAAGCCAGGCATTGTTGAAAGACCTTGGGCCCGAAAAGTCAGTTTTCCTATACAATCACCTGGAGCCAGGCCAGCATCCCAACTACCAGGAGGGAATTGAAGACAATACCCATTTCAGCGAGTATGGGGCCCGCCGGATGGCCGAGCTGGCACTGGAAGGCATGCGGGAACTGGAGCTTGAGCTGACTGAAAGAGTTGTTGACTAAATTTTAATATAATATCCGATAGATGCGACGCACTTCGGAAGTGCGTCGCACCTGATAACTGTTCATCCAAATTGATAGCGAACTTATACAAATGATAGCACGTTTTTCAAAGCTACTTTCTTCCCTCCTTATAATTGCAATTGTTCTTGGCTGTTCGGCGCAGCCCGTTTCAGAGCAGTCGGAGTACTTTAAGCCGGTGCCGCCTCATTTTTATGAAGGTCTCACCTTCGATATGCCGAAAGTGCCGGTGCCCGAGTTTCCTGATTACTCGGTCAGTATTGAGGAGTTTGGAGCGGTTTCTGGAGGGGAAACCTTGAACACTGAAGCTTTCCGAAAAGCAATCGATCACGTGGCCGAGGAGGGTGGAGGACGCGTGGTCATCCCGAAGGGCATATGGCTTACCGGGCCTATTGAGTTGAAGAGCAATATCAATATCCATACTGAGAAGGGTGCCCTGGTCGTCTTTAGTGACAACTTTGATCTATATCCACTGGTGGAGACGGTGTTCGAAGGGCTGGATACCTGGCGGGCGATGTCGCCTATCTATGGGAAGGGCTTGGAAAATGTGGCGATTACCGGTAGAGGCGTTTTCGATGGTTCTGGAGAGGCCTGGCGACCGGTGGAGCGACATGAGCTCACTGAAACGCAGTGGCAGCGCTGGCTCGATTCGGGTGGCGTACTTAGCGAGGACGGTCAGACGTGGTATCCCACCGAAGAATCGAAATTGGGCGATCCGGGGAACTTTAACGTCCCGCCCAACCGGGAGACCAAAGAGGACTATCAAGAGGTGAAAGATTTTCTGCGCCCCGTGATGGTGAGCATCCGGGAGAGCAAAAATGTATTGCTTGACGGCCCAACCTTTCAAAATTCTCCGGCCTGGAATCTGAATCCCCTGATGAGTGAGAATATCATTATCCGGAACCTGACCATTCGCAACCCCGAGTATGCCATGAATGGCGATGGGCTCGACCTTTCCTCCAGCAAAAATGTGGTGATCTACAACAACAGCTTTGATGTGGGCGACGACGGGATCTGTATCAAGTCTGGCAAGAACGAAGATGGACGACGGCGCGGGATGCCCACCGAAAATGTGATTATCCGGGAAAATATTGTCCATAAGGCGCACGGTGGCTTTGTAGTTGGAAGCGAGATGTCCGGCGGAGTCCGTAATATTTCCGTATCCGATATGACGTTTATAGGCACAGATGTTGGAATTCGATTTAAGAGCACTCGTGGTCGTGGTGGTGTCGTGGAGAACATCGATATCCACAACCTTCACATGCTGGATATCGTCACCGAGCCGATCCGGTTTAACCTCTACTATGATGGTGAGGCGCCATCTCCCAATCAAAAGGTAGAAGTGGTAGATAGGAAAAAAATGGAGGAACAGATTCCGGAAGTAAACGAGGAAACACCGCGTTTTCGGGATATCAGCATCCGGGATATCTATTCCTATAATTCCACAACGGCTCTCTGGATACAGGGACTTCCCGAGATGAATGTGGAAAATGTCAGTATCGAAAATGTGGAGCTGACGGCCCAGCGGGGTGGAATGATCATTGATTCTGATGGCATCCAGATGAAGAATGTGGATATTCACGTGAAGGAAGGTCCGGTTCTGTATCTTGATAATGCCCATAATCTCAACCTTGAAGAGGTGGTTATAGGATATCCTGAAGGTATTGAAGGAGGCGTTGGAATGAGTATCGTCGGCCCATTTACGGAGTCTATTAACCTGTCGGGCGCCACTTTCTCGAACGTAAGCGAACCGTTGAGCATCGGGCCAAATGTTCAAAAAGTTGAAATCATTGAGGGAGAATAAGGTGATTAATTGAAATCCCTTTCAGTTGAGATTAGTATAAGGGTGCAACGCTGCTCGCTCGTTTTATTAATGTAATCCATATTCCCTAGTTGAAGGTCCCTGCACTGACATGGCGGGGACCTTTTTTAAACAAGCAGAGCAAGTTTTTGTAGCAATGTGATAGCTATAAAACGGAGAGGCACATTACCTATCGCAAGCAAGTTCAGGGAAAAAGAAAAAAATTACAGGGTGCTTGTCGATTGAGCCGTATAAGTATGTAGGGAAAGCGCTGAGCTGTTAGGAAATGCCTCTCAGTTCTATTGGGAATTAGGGCTTCAACACTCAACCGCTTAACGCGTTAGGGGATGTAATTATGAGAAAATTTAGGAATTCGTTCTTGATAGGTTAAATTGCAGTTATCTTATGTTAACGTGGGTCCGAATTACTCAAAATAATAACTATCATCGCGAGAAGGCATTGTGCATACTTGTTGGTTCAAAGATGTGGGCGACTCCTCACTCGTCTTCTGTTCAGCCACCGGGAGATTGCTTCGGGATCGTTCCCGAAGGTCGCTGAATCCCTCGCAATGACAGTTTTTATCTCAAACTGACGTTATTTTAGGGATTAAAAATGAACAAAGAAGAACATACATATTATGTTAAGGGCGTAATAGAAGGGGATGAAAGGGCATTTAAGAAGATTTTCTTGACCTACTATGAGCCCCTCTGCAATTTTTGCTGGCGATATACTAAATCCAAAGCTATCTCTGAAGATTTAGTCCAGGAGATGTTTGCTGATTTCTGGAACCTTCGCGAAACGCTGGATCCCGGCAGGTCGATACGAGTGTATCTTTACCAGGCGGTCAAAAACAAGGCTTTTGATTACCTGGAACATCAAAAAGTGGTCAGAAAGTACCAAGCGGATCAACAGTATGAGAATGAAAACGTGGTACGACAGGATAGCCTCACAGAAGAGGATAAAAAGTTTATCAAAGCAGCTCGTCAGGCCATTGATAACCTGCCCCAGCGTGCCCAACAGGTGTACATTTTGCACCGCGAAGACGGACTAACCTACCGGGAAATAGCCGAAGTCATGGATATATCCAAAAAAACGGTTGAATCCCAGATGAGCCGGGCCCTGGATATATTACGCAGTGAACTGCGTGACGATTTTCCGGAGCAGGTGACAGAGAGAACGATAGCCAAGATATTTTCGATCAGGTCAACGGGGACTGAGTAGTAGTTTTTTTTGTTGCAACTCTTTTGGAGTCTAGTAGTTTAGAACACGTTATAAGAGCTTTTCTCCTAATCGGTATGTACATTTTTCAGTGAAGAAAATCCGCCGGGAGTCGGACTGAAGAACTGCAACCAAAAAATTCACCAAAAAAAACTAGATATTCTCTCCTATTACCACTAAACAGAGTATGCTTTTCCCACTTTAATCGCTTTTGTGAGGCTTATCGCAAGGATTTTCTGGACTTGAAAGGTGATGCTAATATCTTAAACCAACCTTTTATGAAGTAGGATTTGAATCTCTACATATCTTGATTTTAAAAAATATAGAGTGGTGTAAGGGCAGGACATCATGCTCCAACCGAAAAGCCTTTTCTCATAGATTCCAGCCGAGTTTTATCTTCTACGCATAAACTCCTTTCAGTCGCCTTTACTATGCAATTTTACTGAGCTTAACTGCTCCGCTTCGCTGTCCTTATAAGAATGGAGTCTGCGACATTACCATGTCAAGGTCTCCGACATATTAATGTCATATTGTTCGACATTATAGTGTCAGCCTTTATGACATAGCGATGTCAAGGAGCCCGACATTATAATGTCATGGTCTCTGACATAGCAATGTCAGATAGTACGACATCATAATGTCAGATAAGCTGGGTAGTAAGGAGACCCGGTTGTAGTTATAAGGATAGTCTGGCGGAGTAGCCTGAACTGGGCCAGGGAGTGGTTTTCAACTGGTTGCACGGTACAAGTATCGGAATTGCCTTTAGATGACCCACCCCTGTCCCCTCCCTCCAACAGAAAATCACTGCTGCAGGGAGGGGAACGTGTTGATCAACTTCCGAAATCCCCTCACTACCGGTTCAAGTTTGTAACTTGGACCAACACAACACCAATCCAGTTGATAGCTCATCTTGCACAAGTTGCAAACTTGCGCCAGATAGGAGATTAGGTAATGAACTCAAAACATACAGGTCAATCCTCCTGTCCTTCCGCCAGTGGTCGGACAGACAATCCTTCAAGAAGGAACACTTGGACTTCATATGGCTGTAGGAGCTAAATTAACTTTAGTTACAGTCGTTACGATTTGCTTTTGAACTACTAACCTTCCAGCTGCAAAAACCGGTCGCTGACCGGCAGTTAGCAGCAATCCGGGTAGCCCGAGGACTATTCCACCAACTGCTCCCTTCCGCCCGCTCTGCGGCGGAAGCCCCTCTGGCACTCCGCGTCTCTGTCGCACCATAAGGGTTATACTGGACGCGGAGCGTCCCAACAGGTCCCAACGCAGAGCATTGGGACCAAGCGTGGGGGGAATTAATAAGGAATCTTCAAAAAAAATTACAGGGTGCCCACCGGCAAGCCCGTATTACTAGTAGAACCAATTGAAAAGACCGTATTTACCAATGAAAACAGATCTTTTACATAAATATTTATCCGGGACTTGTTCAGAAGAGGAAAAGAAAGAAGTAGAGCGCTGGTTGGATGAGTCACCTGAAAACCAGGAAAAGATGAGTGAAATTAAACAAATATGGGATATCTCTCCGGGAAAGAAGGTCAAGGTAAATTCCTATAAAGCCTGGGACGAATTTAGCGAACGTCATTTAGGCAGGAGCGAAACGTCGAGTAAACAAGCTTCTGGCCAGCCAACACTCAAAAAAGCCTTTAAACACCATCCTGAAAAGAAAAAAAGTGCGAAAACTGTCGCTTTTTCATTGGCAGCAGCTGCGGTTCTGCTCATTGCATTCCTGTTTTATAGCAGTAATCCCTTTCCGGTGGAAAAGCCTGAACCCGCGTTGGTAAGCCAGGAAATTACTACAGAAAAAGGACAGCGAACCACCGTTCGCCTTTCGGATGGCACACGCATACATCTTAATGCAGAGAGCCAATTGACTGTACCCCAGGATTATATGCAGAATGACCGTGTGGTTCAGCTAAATGGAGAAGCCTTTTTCGAGGTACAATCAAACAAGGAAAGGCCCTTTGTAGTGCATACTGAGAAATCAGTAACGCGGGTCTTGGGAACCAGGTTTAATGTAACGGCCTACCCGGACCAGGAAGAGGTCCAGGTAGTGGTTGCAGAGGGTAAAGTAGCCCTGGGATCAGATCAAGATTTACAAGCTCTGGAGGTTCAGTTAACAAAAAATCAAAAAGGCACTATTACTAGCAATGGAGAGATTATAGCTTCGAATGTATCCGATATGGGAATGTACTTGGATTGGAGTCAAGGGAGGCTGACGTTTCGTGATGCCCCGCTTGAGGAGGTTGAGAAAAGATTAGAACGCTGGTTCGATATTGAAGTCAGCGTAGAAAAAAGTATTTCAAATCATAGTCGGCTTCTCACGGGGTCATTTGAAGATGTGCCCTTGTCCAGTGTATTAAATTCAATCGCACTTTCACTTGATATCAATTATAAAAAGGCCGGTCAAAAGATCACTTTTGTGGAGGAGTAGATCCGAATTTTTAAATATAAATAAAACATAAACTAACTAAAGGGATAGCCATGGATAAAAAAATACTAGATTTTGTATTGAAGTGGATGAGTAAGTTTTTACAAATATGCATTGTATTGAGCTTTTGTTCAGTTGTTGCTGTAGGACAAAGTGATAGTGATAATGAAAATAGAATGGCAACAATCGAAAATGTTGGCGATCTATATAATGGTACGCAAATTACCCATGATGTTTCTAAGTCTACTGTACTTACGAAGATAATTTCTATAAACTTAAAAAAAACCACACTACTTGAAGCGCTAAATGATATAGCCAATAAGGCTAATCTCAAAGTAGTTTATAATAGTAAATTATTCGCTGCAAAAGATCGAAATATTAGCTTAAATCTTGATCAGGTTACGGTTGAACGAGCTCTTTGGTCAACTCTTGAAGGTACAGGCTTACGTTTTGCTATTTCTGCAAATAAGCAGCTTGTTTTATTGAAAAAACGTAATACTAACAAAAATCAACCCATTTTAGAAGTCATTTCTGGTACTGTTACGGAGGCTGCATCGGGGTCTCCACTTCCAGGTGCCAATGTAGCCATAAAGGGTACGACCACCGGTACTTCAACTGATATTGAAGGTGGGTATGAACTGAATGTAACTTCCCTACAGGATACTTTGGTAATTTCGTTTATCGGATATCAAACACAAGAAGTACCCATTAGTGGCAGGACGAATTTAGACATTGAATTACTAACGGAAGCTATTGCAGGGGAAGAGCTTGTAGTTGTTGGTTATGGATCTATGCAAAATAATGAAGTAACAGGATCCATTTCTAATGTTTCAGCTGATGATATTGATTCTCGTCCTGTTCCTCAAGTGTCACAAGCATTGCAGGGAAAAATGCCTGGCGTTACTGTAACCCAAAATTTTGAATCACCTGGTGATGATGACGCAACAATTCGAATTCGTGGAGTAGGCACATTAGGTAATGCCAATCCATTAGTATTGATTGATGGTGTTCCGGGAAGCTTAAATGATATTAATACAGAGGACATAGAAAATATATCTGTATTAAAGGATGCATCTTCAGCTGCAATTTATGGATCAAGAGCAGCAAATGGTGTTGTTTTAGTTACTACTAAAAGAGGTCAAGCTCAGGAAGGGATTGCAGTAAGATATAATGCATCTGGTGGCTATCAAACTCCGACCAATTTGCCAGATATGATGAATGGCTTAGAATATATGCAATATTGGAATGATTTATCACTAAATAAGGGAGAACCAGTGCGATATAGTGAGGAGCACATCGAAGAATACCGGGCAAATATGGGCTCAGAACAATATCCTAATGTTGATTGGTATGACGCGATATTAGAACCTGGTTTTCAACAGAAGCATAATTTAAGTTTTTCCGGTGGAAATGAGACTATTAGATCACGTGCTTCAATATCCTATATGGATCAGGACGGCATAGCACCAAATTTCAATTTCAAAAGATATTCATTGCGGGTTAATAGTGATTTCCAAGCAACAGAAAAGCTATCATTTAAGCTTAATTCATATTTAAAACAAGGAACCCAGCTTAGTCCTTCGGAAGATGGCGTATGGGAAAGTATTTGGAGGACACCTGCAAATAACCAAGTACTTATGGACAATGGTAATTTTGCGGAAGGCAAGGATGCGGGAGAAAACCCCTTAGCTATGATTAAAGCTGGTGGTGATAGAACTGAAGAATCAAAAGATATAACTCTAAATTTGATATCAAGATATGAGTTTTCAGATAATTTTGAAATTGAAGGAAGCTATGCTTATAAATCACTTAATTCTGATGGGAATACGTTTGAAAAAAGTTATAGATTTGAGTACTTAGCGGGTGGTTTTGGATACTTCCCTGGAGGCAGAAATGAATTAATTAGAAGATTCGAAGTAACAGAAGAAAATAATTTTAACGGATTGTTTAAATATAATGATAAATTTGGCAAGCACGATTTAGATGGTCTTTTAGGAATAGAGGCAATTGAACAAACTTTTGAATATGCAACTGCCAGTCGAGAAGCTCTTCCATTAACCGACTATCCATATATTAGTTTAGGTTCTGATTCATTTAAAGATAATTCTGGGGGTGCCACAGAATGGGCCTTATTATCTTACTTTGGTCGAGTAAATTATAGTTATGATAATCGATACCTGATTAGTTCTAATATACGATATGACGGGTCTTCAAGATTTGGTACTGGGAATAAATGGGGGGTATTTCCCTCTTTTTCAATTGGGTGGAGATTAACTGAGGAAAACTTTTTCCCAGATAGTGACATATTAACAAATCTAAAACTTAGAGCATCGTGGGGCCGACTTGGCAATCAGGAAATAAATAATTTTGCATATACCTCAGTAGTAGATTTAGGCCAAGGTTACCCATTTAATAAGTCGAGTCAGATCGGAGGTGCATTACAAACTCTTTCGAATCCTGATATTACTTGGGAATCAACTGAAACCAGTAATGTAGGGGCAGATTTTGAATTTTTTGAAGGACAGCTGATTGGAAGTTTTGAACTTTATCGAAAAATTACAAATGATATTCTTTATGTAAGGGGTATACCCAGTATTATTGGGTTAAATGCACCTGAACAGAATATTGCCAAAGTAAAAAATGTTGGTTGGGAGCTGTCACTTGGGTATCAACAAAGTTATTCAAATGCAGATTTTGGCGTAAATTTTTCACTTTCTGATGTAAAGAATGAAATATTAGAATTAGGAGGGAGAAACCAGTATAGTTTTATGTCCTTAATTGAGGGGGAAGAATTTAGAGCCATATATGGGTATAATAATACAGGGATATTTAGGACTGAACAAGAGTTAGAGGGAGCAGCTGTTCAAAATGATAATGTTATGGTTGGTGATTTAAGATTTGAAGACCTAAATGGGGATGGTGTTATTAATTCAGATGATAGAACTGTAATTGGATCAACTATTCCAAGATATACATTTGGGGTATCGTTAAATGGCGGTTATCGTGCATTTGATTTGAATATATTTCTTCAAGGGGTTGCAAAAAAAGATGGATATTTTAGCCCAGAGAGCGAGGCGCAGGGGATGGCTTGGCAAATGAATTATTTCCGTGAAGGAAATGAAATGGATGCTACCCATCCAAGACCTGGTCGACCTGGTAATCAGTTTGTTAATAGCTACTATATTTGGGATGCATCCTATTTAAGGATAAAGAATGTTACGTTAAGATATACATTACCCAGATCTCTATTAAATAATACAAGCATATACGTTAGTGGGAATAACTTGTTTACTTTTACAGATTATGCCCCAGGAATAGATCCAGAAGCACCAATGATACAAGATACGTACACAGGATTCTATCCTAATGTACAGAGATTTGTTTTGGGTATAGATATTAATTTCTAAAAAATTAAATAAATGGTGCCTTTTATGAAATCAGTAAATAGACTATTAATTGCAATCGTAGGAATAATTATATTTTCAGCCTGTCAGGATTTTATTAGTAAAGCACCTTTAGAAGGTCCTTCAGCAGAAAACTTTTTTAGCAGCGAGGAGGAATTAGTAATGGGTGTCAATGCTGCTTACAACTATATAAGCCCTAGAATGGCTGATTTTCCCTACAGTATGGAAGATAATACTGATATAGTAATGAGTAGAGTAACAAATGAATATCAGATATTTCGTTTGGGAGAATTATTTACAACATCTGATGTATTTGAGGAATACTGGGATAGAAGTTATCAAGGTATAAACCGCAGCAATGTTATATTAAATAATGGAGAGCGTGCACAAGATGATACAAGCCCGGAATTATTCAATCGAATTATGGCTGAAGCAAGAGTAATTCGGGCAGTTAATTATTTTGAATTGATTCAGAAATTCGGTGATGTCCCTCTTATTACAGAGACACCCACCTTAGAAGAGGCAGGCAATATTGAGAGGACATCCAAAAGCCAAATTTTAGAATTTATTTTAACTGAATTGGATGAGGCCGCAGCTGACTTACCTAACGAATACCAAGGGAGTGAAATTGGGCGAGTAACTAAGGGATCTGCCCTTGCCATCAAAACCAGGGCAGCACTTTATAATGAGATGTATGATGTGGCTATTGATGCAGCCGAAAAAGTGATGAATTTAGGCGTATATAGCTTACATCCAAGTTTTAGTGAATTATTTTCTTATGAGGGACAATACAGTGATGAGATAATTTTGGCTGATCAATATCTGCAGGGAGAAAGGGCTTATGGTGTGAGCGTAATAATGGGCCGTAATACTTCTCCAGGTGCTTGGTCTGGAATTAATCCTACACAGCATTTGGTAAGCTCTTTTGAGGCTACAGATGGTCTTCCCATAGATGAATCACCTTTGTATGACCCGACTAATCCTTTTGTTAATCGTGACCCAAGACTTGCTGCTACAGTACTACAACCCAGGGTTTGGGATGGGACTGAAGAATCAATTAAGACTTACGGTACAATTTTTGATGGGAGGGAATATATGAGTACTCATGATCCAGAACTTATTCCACATGAGTCTTATATCTTAGATCGAAATAGCGGTGAAATGATAGCTAATCAAGACGTTCTCCACGAGTGGCGTACAAAGAGCGGTTATAATCTTAAGAAATATGTTAACGAGGAAGATGCAGGTAATGCTTCTTCTAAGAACGTTATTCTTTATCGATATGCAGATGTACTTCTTATGTATGCAGAAGCTAAGATTGAATCAGGCGAAATAGATCAAACTGTACTCGATGCTATAAACAGAGTTAGAGCAAGGGCATATGAAGTTGGAGTTGGGCAGACCGGTCAATACCCTGCTATTACCACAACAAGTCAGTCGGAATTGAGGGAAATTATACGCAGAGAAAGGATAGCAGAACTTGCATTTGAGGGGTTACGATATGAGGACCTTAAAAGATGGGGTTTGATGGAAGAAGTGTATGGTCAGGATAATATTTGGGGCAGGCCGGGGAATTATACAGAATTAGAGCCTGATGATATTCCAGAAATTGATGAAAATGGAATGGTGGATTTTAGTGCATATGCAGAAGAAGAGAATCTACTATTTATGGTAACAACAGGGAGATGGGATCCTGCATACATGCTGTGGCCTATTCCTCAAAGCGAAATAGATTTAAATCCAAATCTTACCCAAAATCCAGGTTATTGATAAAATTGTCATTCAATAATTATAAGATAATTTTGGAAAGGCCAATAGCCGTAAGTAATAATTATGAAAAAGACAATAAGTTTGCGACTTTTTTTAATCACGATAATTGTTTCGGTTTTATTTTCATGCTCCTCAAATAACAATAATCTTATAGAATTGCCTCCTGGAGTTCAAGTCTTAGATGATAGGCTTCAATTAACCGTAATTGCAGAAGATCCGGTCATTGGTACACCTATAGGAATAGCAGTGGACAGTAGAGACCGGATTTATGTTTTGGAGACACATACACATCACAGAACCTCAGAATATGAAGGACCGGAGGGGGATGTAATTAAGGTGTTTGAAGATAATAATGAAGATGGGACTTATACGTCTTCCGTTTTTGCAGAAGGAATTCAGGGGGGGATGTTAATATCTTTTTCTCCTGAAGGACATTTATATGTAGTAACGGATTTAGCTGTATGGAAATATTATGATGAGGACGAAGATGGAGTAAGTGAGGGTAGAGAAAAGATAGTGTGGTTGAATAAACCCACAAGTGTTTATTCACATTCATCTTTGTTAGATGTCAATTTTGACAATAACGGCTGGATGTATATCTCAAGGGGAACAACAGGGGGTGCTGAATGGGAAGCCGAAGGTACCGATGGATCTAAAATTTCCGGATATGGATTTGATGCCGGCAATACTATGAGAGCCCGGCTGGACGGTTCTCAGCTGGAACAATTTTCAACGGGTTTCTGGAACGCAACTGGCTTAGCATTCGACAATTATGGCAGACTGTTGGGAATGGACAATGATCCGAATAGCAGAGGACCTAATCGCTTAGTCCATCATGTGGAAGGTGGAGATTATGGTTTTGTAACCTTATTCGGAGGGAGTGGGATACATCCCTATTCGGCTTGGAACGGGGAATTGCCAGGAACAATGCCCTATGTGGTGGGAGTGGGTGAAGCACCTACAGGATTACTGAATGCCAGTTATGCTAATCTGCCAGTGGATTACGATGGTCAAATGTTAGGTGCTATTTATGATGAAAGTGCAATTGTAAGGATCAGCCTGCAGGACAAGGGGGTTTCAGTTACCGGAGAAACGGAGGTGATTATAGAGGGAGAAGCCTTTAGAGCACAAGAGAGAGAAGAGGATTTTAGACCGGTAGCCTTCGCTACAGACAGTAAAGGAAATATTTATTTTACTGATTGGGTGATTCGTGAATATGCTGTGCATGGTAAAGGGAAGGTTTGGAAACTAAGTACTAAAGATAATGTAGAGACATTGAACAGGAGAGAAGAATTTGATCCCTTTTTGGTTAATGAATCTTGGCAAAAATTTCAGGATGTTCTTAATACCAATTCTGATTTTGATAGCCTTAAAGAAAATCTGAAATCAAGTGATCCCTTTATGGTCCATGCGGCTGTGATGGCTTTGAGTCGGGAAAATTATCAGGAAGACCTGATCGCGACTGTAGATGATCCTGACCCGGATGTTCGCTTGGGTGTCTTGTTGGCACTGAAGAAATCCAATATCGAAGAAGTTGAATACCTGGCCGGTCAGTTTTTATCAGATCCTGATCAAAGGATAAGAAAAATGGCATTAATCTGGGTGGGTAGCCGCCAAATGACTGAAAGGAGAAATGATTTGGAGAAGGCCCTGACCTCAGGAGAGTTTAATAAAGATCTATTTGAAACCTACCTGGAGACCGTCAAACTTCTGCAGCCGGATTTTATAGCTGCATTCCAAAACAGAACAGAATCGAATTCAAGGTCATTACAAAGGTCATTGCCCGAAAATTTTATTTCCAACTTTATATCAGATCCTGCGAATCCTGCACAGTTGAGAATGCATGCTATGCGGTATTTGGATGATTTGACAGCTTATAGAGATTTGTTGTCCTCATTTTTAAGGCAGGACGAAGATATTACCCTCCGCCTTGGAGTTATCAGACTCCTCTATAATCATTCCGATATGGAACTCGCCAATCAATTATTACAAATCGCTTTGAATAATGAGAATTCCGAACTTATAAGGTCTGAGGCCCTGTTTGCTCTTTCCAGTCAACCTTTGGAAAAGGAAAGGTGGCAGGATATAATCTCACTTTTGGATGATGAGAGTGAAAATATACGGATAGAAGCTGCTCGTTTCTTGCGATCAAAAGCATCTGATGACACTGTCAAAAATGTATTTGAAGCTAAACTTGCTTCATTGAATGATGATGACAATGATCCTTTGAAACAACAGTTGATGTTGGGATTGAACCAAGAACTGGAGACCAGGCCTGAAAATACCGAGGTTCAAGAATGGCAGACTTTATTGGCCGGAAACGGAGATGTTGAGCGTGGGAGAAGGGTGTTTTTTACTAACGTGGCAATGTGTTCGACATGTCACGCCTCTGAAGGTCTGGGGGGAGGCGACTTGGGGCCTGACCTCACCAATGTGGGGCAATCTATGGACAAAAGTCAATTAATTTCGAAACTATTGCTACCCAATGAGCAAATTACAGACGGATATCAAGGCTGGTTTGTTGAGCTCGAAGATGGGACCTCTCGGACAGGCGTTCAGGTTGATGTACAAGAAACGCGAATCAGGCTAACGCACACTGAAGCGGGAGGAGGAGTTTATTTTGATAAAGAAGATGTTGCAGAGTATGGAATGGTCGATAGATCTCTAATGCCTGAAGGACTGCAAAGAAGTCTGACTGATCAGGAGATAAAGGATTTATTGGCTTATTTACAGCGAAAATTTTAAATAGGTACGCACTTTTTGAAGTGCGTTTATATACTTGTAATAATAATCTATTTGTTCTACTTAATTTTAAAATTAAAATAAAAAAAATGTTCTTAAATAATTTTTTCAAAATATTTATTCTAGTTGCAATTACATTTTTGTTCATTTTTGAAACATCGTTTGCACAATCTGAGCGTTTTCAGGTCTTGCTAATTACCAAAGTTGAGAGCTATCCTCATCGGCACACTTCCATTTCAAATGGAGCTGAGATGTTTAAAGATTTAGGTCGAAAGTATAGGTTTGGAGTACATTGGACTGATAATACTCAAATCTTTGATGATCCGGAGAGGATGAATGAATTTGATGTGATTGTGTTCATGAATTCAGCAGGCAATATCCTGAATGAAAGTCAAAAAAGAGGATTTCAGGATTTTATTCGTAATGGAGGCAACTTTGTAGGTATTCATGGCGCAATATATACTTTTTTTGAAGCTCGTTCGCCACGTGAGGAATCGGAAGCCACGTGGCAATGGTACAATGATCTCATTGGAGCCGAATATAATTTTCATCCTGGTCAACATATAGCTGTACTCAATGTAGAAGATCACTCACATCCGTCCACAGCCCATCTCCCTGCTAATTGGGTTGTAATGGATGAGTGGTATAACTTTAGCGAAGTGTCTGATGATATAAATGTATTGTTAACTATTGATGAGAATTTATCGTCACAAGGGAGCTATCCCGGTGATCAAATGGGTAACGTTCATCCCATGGCTTGGTATCAGGACGATTTTGAGGGCAATGGAGCACGATCCTTTTATACAATGCTGGGCCATCCAGAGGATCAGTATGATGATCCAATGTATCGTAAACATATTGCGGGTGCAGTATGGTGGGCAGCTACTGGCATTATGCTTGATTGATATAGGTCATTGAATTATGGGTCAACGTCTTATAGCTATGATCCTTTTATAGTTACTTACACTAAAAAAGAATTAGAAAACAATAGATATATAGATGAATACTTGGAGCAGAGCCGATATTGTAAAAAAACTGAAGGAGAAAATTGCGACCGGTGAGCCGATCATTGGCGGTGGAGCTGGTACGGGCATTTCGGCAAAATGCGAAGAGGCCGGCGGAATCGATCTGATTGTGATCTACAATTCGGGGCGCTACCGGATGGCCGGGCGCGGCTCGCTGGCCGGTCTATTGCCTTATGGCAACGCCAATGCAATTGTTAAGGAGATGGCTTATGAAGTAATTCCGACGGTGAAACACACGCCGGTTTTGGCTGGTGTGTGTGCAACCGATCCGTTTATGCTTCGGGAGTCGTTTTTGAAAGAGCTAAAGGAGTTGGGATTTGCCGGTATCCAGAATTTTCCAACTGTAGGTTTAATTGATGGTGGGTTTCGGGATAATCTGGAGGAGACAGGTATGAGTTTTGAATTAGAAATCGACTGCATCCGGGCGGCTCATGAGCTGGATATGCTGACTACACCATATGTGTTTAACAACGAAGATGCAAGGGCAATGACTAAAGCTGGGGCCGATATTATTGTGGCCCATATGGGTCTGACGACGTCCGGGAAGATTGGTGCTAAGACGGCCAAAGGTCTTGATGAGTGTGTCTCGTTGATTAAGGAGATTGTTTCCACAAGCAAGGAGATTAACGATGAGGTGATTGTGCTTTGTCACGGTGGCCCCATTGCCATGCCGGACGATGCACAATATATCCTGAATCACGTGGAGGGCGTTGACGGATTTTACGGAGCCAGTTCGATGGAACGGCTTCCAACGGAAGTGGCTATTACCGAACAGATCAAAAAATTCAAAAATATAAAATTTTAAAAAGCAGGAAATAACCATGACGAAGAAAGTTGTCGTTCCAGGAGCGTTTGATAGTAAAGGAGAAGAGTACAACTATCTGATTAATCGGATCAAAGAACAGGGATATGGGGTGGTAACTGTAAACACAGGTGTGTTGGGATCGACGGATCTGTTTGACGTTGATATTCCCGCCGAGCAGGTGGCCGAAGCCGGTGGAACGGATCTGTCCACCCTACGCGAGGAGCGGGACCGAGGCAAGGCGATTGGTGTTATGTCAGACGGTCTCGCTACAGTACTCGAGGAGCTATTTGAGAAGCATAATATTGATGGAATCATTGGGATGGGTGGATCAGCAGGAACTAATGTAGTGACTTCGGGAATGAGGGCCTTGCCCTATGGTGTACCCAAGATTTGTATTTCGACGGTTGCCTCGGGTGATGTGGCGCCGTATGTGGGTGTTAGTGACATCATTATGATCCCCTCGTTAATCGATATTGCAGGGATCAATTCACTCAGTACAGCAATTTTTTCCAGAGCAGTTGGAGCATTGAGCGGGATGATAGAGACTCGAACCGGTGATCGGGCTGTAGAATCGGGGCCAGTGATTGGTGCCTCTATGTTTGGCAATACCACTCCGTGTATTGATGCCTGCCGGAAGGCGTTGTCCAGAGAGGGGTTTGATGTGCTGGTCTTTCACGCAACCGGAACGGGGGGGAAGACCATGGAAAAACTGATTAATGAGGGGAGAGTTCAGGGAGCTTTGGACATTACTACTACTGAGTGGGCTGATACGATCTGCGGCGGGGTATTTGATGCCGGTCCGGAGCGGCTTGACGGGCCAGGGAAAGCCGGTATTCCCCATCTGATCGCTCCTGGGTGTATCGATATGTGCAACTTTGGTAACCCTTCCACAATTCCCTCTCATTATGAAGGCCGTCTATTTTATGAATGGAACCCGCAGGTGACGCTGATGCGGACCACCGCCGAGGAGAATCGTAAGATGGGAGAGGTTTTTGCCGAGAAAGCCAATCAGGCTAACGGCGAGATAGCTTTCATTATTCCCTTACAGGGCTATTCTATGCTGGATTCGGTCAATAAGAGCGAGCCGCAACTGTTTTGGGACCCTGAGGCAGATAAGGCATTTGTTGAGGGACTTAAGAGCACGCTGAATACGGGAATAGAAGTGGTAGAAGTAAATGCCAATATCAATGATGAGAAGTTTTCGGACAAAGCAGTCGAGATGCTACTGGAGATGATGTGAGAAAGGAATGTACTTTACAAGAAAATATATTTCTGGGATTCATGTAAATATGAATTCAGTTCTAACTTAAAGGACTCTAATTATGTATCGCTTAACAGTTATTTATGCTTCGAAGGAAGAAGGTCATTTCGATTTTGATTACTATGTAAATACTCATTTGCCACTGGTTCTCCCCCTTATTGGTGAGAGTGTGGTTCGTACAGAAGTAGCTCGAGGCATTGAAGGGGTTGGCGATGAGGAGTCCCCCCCTTGTACTGCTACTGTCCAACTATATTTAAAAAATCTGGATGGACTAAAGGCGGCCTTCGAAAATCATGGAGATGAAATCATGGACGATGTACCGAAATTCACGAATATTAAACCGGTCTTAAATATTGAGGAACTGGTTTCCTCTTAGGTAGATATATGGAGGCCTCTTATCAGTTGTAATTTATAGTATCGAAGTAAAACACCTTTCAATCAACACAAATAACTATCTAATAAGTCAAACATTGTAATCATTTACTGATGGCACGGCCAATCCGGGACCATTAGGCCTATTTGCTTTTGGCATGTGCGCGGTTCTGTTGAGTTTAATTAATGCAGGTATTATTTCTATGGATTCGATGATTTTGAATGTGGGGTTGTTTTACGGAGGAGTAGGCCAGATTATGGTGGGGGGATGGAAGCAAGAAAAGAATACCCCAAGGCTGGGACTTTATATTAGCCAATAATCCTGTATTCTTTTTTCTTTCTTTTCTAACTAACCGGATTTCTCAGGATATATTAAACACAAAAATAAAGGGACTTTTATACTTAGGAGATCCCAGTAATGTAAATTGTAAAAGCTCTCCTATGGCCACAGAACAAACAAGATTAAATGGAATTGAACGCAAAAAAATCTTTACCGGAATCTGCCTGGCCCTGCTGCCGACGGCGTTTTCCTTCATACTGGTCAGTAACATCCTCAATCAGCTGAAAACAGAGTTCATCTTAACCAATGCTGATGTGGGATATATAGGCGGAGCCGCCTTGTGGGGTATGTCCATATCGCTGCTCACCATCGGGCCGTTACTGGAAAAAATTGGACTCAAAAATGCTACCAAGGGCGCCTTCATAGGCCACCTTTCAGGGGTTACGCTGTTTTTGGTGGCCTACTTTTTTGCTGGTGACCCGTCAGCGTTTTGGATCCTGTTTGCCGGAGCGATTGGGATGGGATTTGGCAACGGCATGATCGAGGTGGCCGGCAATCCGCTTACAGCTGCCCTATACCCGGACAACAAAACCACAAAGCTGAACCATTTCCACGGCTTTTATATGGGGGGGCTTGTTTTAGGAGGTCTTTTAGGTTGGGGGATGGCCCAGATTGGGGACATCGGTTCCATTTATGTCGGCCACTGGACCGCCCAGATGGCCCTTGTCTATGTCCCAATTTTGGTATACGGATGGCTGCTGTTTCCCCGCAAGTTCCCCCAGACCGAAACGGCCGCGGCAGGAATCCCGATAAAGGAGATGTTCAGGTATACCTTCACCAATGCTGGCGTATTGGGGCTAATTTTATTAATGATGTTTACCCTGGCCATGGAAATGGGCCCGATGCGCTGGATTCCCGATGTGCTGCAGGCCGCTGGCTTGCACGGGGTGCTGGTGCTGGTTTGGATCAGCGGGTTGATGTTCCTGCTACGGATGTTTGCTGGGCCGTTTGTCGAAAAATTTTCTCCTACCGGGATGTTGCTGGGCGCTTCCTTCCTGACCTGCATAGGTCTGTTTATGTTTAGTTATGTAGAAACTGAAGTTCTACCTCTAATGATTGCTGGAGCCTTCTTTGCTATCGGTATCGCTTTCTTTGTGCCCAATATGATCGGACTGATGAGCGAGCGGTTTCCGAAAGCCGGCTCACTGGGCATTGTGTTGCTGATTGGAATGGGATTCGTTGGGGGTGGTGGATCGAATGCGATCATGGGAGAAATAGCCGACAGCTATCTTCCCGATGCTCTGAATGAGCAGCAGACGGTGAGCATTCTCCAGCAGGTGGAGGACCGGTTCCCGGAATACGTCGAAAGGGCCGAAAATGCGGCGGGTAACCGCGAGATCCTTGCGCAGCTCGGCTACCGCGAGGCCGATGTCAGCAATGTGTTTGAACAAGCCCAAGCGGCCTTGGCCTATTTCAAGGAAAATGGAGAATTTGATGGGACCACGACCGGAAATGCGCTACGGGCTTTAATCGATAGCGGTATACCACAGGAACAACAGCTTATACAGCAGGCCTCCAGTGTACTGCGTCCGGCCGACAACTATGGAGGACGTATGGCCTTCCGGTGGGTAGCGCCGATCGCGTTCCTGGCAGGTATCGTATTTATCGTGTGGTTTATTAGAGATCAGCGCAGAGGTGGTTACAAAATAGAGCGTTTGGAAAAACGGGAGCACCAAGAGATTTCAGAAACCCTGTAAAAAAATCGGTTGGGCTATATAGAGAAAGACATTATTTCCAATGCTCTTGATGCACAGATAAGGAGGCTGAAATAAATATTTACAGAACTAAGAACCGTTAAAAAATATTATTAGACCATTATGTCTTACAACCAAGTTAATATAGTGATTGTGGGACTGGGATTTGGTATGGAGTTCATCCCGATCTACCAGAAACACCCGCAGGCGAATATGTATGCGATATGCCAGCGTACCGAGGATTCCGACCGCATTGCTCCCGAAATCGAGACAGTCTACGACTGGGGCAGTTAAACCAACGAAGATATCCTCACTCCTTGCGACGTGCTGGAGACCTCCGGCAGTCACCTGAAGATCCATGATACCCTGGAAGAGGAGGGCGTCTTCTTTGTCTGTCAGTCCGATGATTCCGAGGCCAAAGCGGAGCAGGTCCGCACCAACGAGCCGAAGACGCTGACCCTGCGCATCCCGGAGAGCCTGGCCGCCGGCAGCTGGCGCATGGAAGTCCGAAATACCAGGCGGGATGGCAATGACCTGCGCACAGGTATCTTCGAACCCATATTAAGGGTGCAGTAGCCTCCACCACTTAACCTTTGCGAGCCCTGTGTACACCATGCCGCAGGGCTCGTTTTATAGTTGACTACCGCCACATAGGGTATGTGCCCTTGCACGCATACCCCATGTGCCCCAGCACACATACCCTATGTGCGGTACTACGCACAGCCTATTCGTAGGGTTGTTTAATTCATGGAGGAGCATTGATTGATCTTATTGTCCTTTGTTAACCCACCCTTCGGCCCTCTCCGACAGTAGTCGGAGCAGGCACCTAATGAATCAGGGAGGGAAACTCCTTGAACTGGATTGAGCCCTTTGGTGAGTGATGATCTGATGCTGAAGAATGAGCTTGAAAAGCACGGTTTTATTTAGTGATTCTAAACTTAACCAATGCATCCCCCTCCCCGCGATAGCGGGTTTCTGTTGGAGGGAGGGGACAGGGGTGGGTCCCCTAAAGGACAATCAAATATAAAAACAGGCAAATAGTTAAACTAATTTGGATGATATTAATTTCCCCTCACGATGATAGCTTATAATAACTGTGCAAGAGGATGCAGGAGGTTAGGATGTCGTTAAAAGCAGCGGAGACGGAACAAGGGAATGTGATTGAATAAAAAATTGGAACCGGGATTTACAGGATTAAAGAATGAGCAAGATGATTATATTTCTATTGTTACAAGAACGAATCCCGTACATCCTCTAATCCAGTCCATCCTGATTCCAAGCATGAAATGATACAGGAGATATCATATTAAGGCAATTGGATGCTCCATGGAAGTGCACGGTCAGCTGAACAATGGATACCAAAAGGTTATTTATAAACGATGCCTGGTTCATGTAACTCATTCTTTAATTGCGAGCAGTTTATACCAAAGTCGGGCTTTCATGGACCGCCGATCGCTGGTTTATCATATCTCCTTAATTTAACACAAATGAAATTGTTACCTTCCGGGGCATGGAGTAGACTTTAGATTTGCTTCAGGATTAATACAGATATTCTACCCCGTTGGGAAATTTCTTTAAAAAATGGGATAAAAAGGCTTCTGCTAATGGTTTTTATTTAAATATTTCGGCAGGAGCCATTTAAGAAATAAAATTTAAAGGATGTTTATACAGAACAGGTACAGAGTATTCGGTATTCTTTTGGCAGGATTAATTTTTTCAACTCCCGTGCTCACATTTTCCCAGGGAATTCCTAGGCACCCGGCACAACAGGTAAATAGTGATATACGACTAGACGGGTATCTTGACGAAGATGCTTGGAATCAATCTGAGCCCATAACCGGGTTTCGGCAGTTTGAGCCCAATGAGGGGGCGGTGGCATCGCAGCGCACAGAAGTACGAGTGTTGTATGGCGAGGGAAATGTGTATATAGGTGCGATGCTGTATGATCAAGCCCCATCCGGAATACAGCGAACCCTTGGCCGTCGCGACGAGTACAACCAGGCCGACTGGTTCCTGGTATCCATCGATTCATACTTCAACAAGCGGAATGCCTACACCTTCGGACTAAATGCAGCCGGAGTTCAGTTTGATGCTCTTCGCTCGGGAGGGGGCGGTGGCGGAGGTGATGCCCCACCCGGTATGGACCCTTCCTGGGATGCAGTTTGGGACTCGGCCGTTAGAGTTAATGATGAGGGCTGGGTTGTGGAGATGAAAATTCCCAACAGCATGTTGCGCTTTCCAGATACCGACCTTCAAACGTGGGGCATCCATTTTACCCGCCGCATTCCGCGCTTGGGAGAAGTAGTGGAGTGGCCACTGGTTCCACGCTCGGAGCGATCCAATCTCGTTGCCCAGTTCGGCCATTTGACTCAGATCGAAAATATTGAGCCGAAACCGAATATCCAGGTAAGGCCCTACACTGTTGCCGGTCTCACCTCACAGGAGAGCCTGCAGGATCCGGGGCGGGCCGATGTCAGTACAAATGCAGACGTAGGAGGAGATCTCAAGGTCGGCCTTGGTCCCAATATTACCCTCGATGCCACGATCAACCCGGACTTTGGACAGGTGGAATCCGATCCGGCGGTGCTCAACCTCACAGCATTTGAAACCTTTTTTGATGAGAAACGGCCCTTTTTTATTGAAGGGATACAGATTTACGAATTTTCTGTGGGACCTGGCGAGCTATTGTACACTCGCCGAATTGGTGCTGAGGCGCCCATCATTGGGGCAACCAAAGTGTCCGGCCGGACCGAAAGCGGAACCTCTTTTGGTATTCTCGGGGCCACTTCGGGCAGTGATTTTGATCCAAGTCGCAATTACGGGGTGGGGCGGGTACGCCAGCAGTTCGGGAGGGTTTCAGAGGCTGGGGCTATACTCACTGGCTATGATGCACCATCGCCTGATGGAATTGGTCGCATTCAAACTGCCAGCGGCGGGCTCGACTGGGATATCCGTTTCCTCGATAACCGCTATGGGGTGGAGGGGTTCTCGGCCTTTACCCACCGAAATTGGACAGCACCGGGCCGCAGCTCCAGCACCGGTGTGGCCGGTAAAGTCTGGCTCCGAAAGCGGCAGGGTATCCTAAACGGTTTTGTAGGGCTTGATGTGTTCGGGGATGAGTTTAATCCCAACGACATCGGTCAACTAAGAGAAAATAATTTTATCGCCAATCTCTACCGACTTGAGTACCAGATAAACAGGGGGGAACCATTTGGCCCCGTGCGTCGTGCTGACATGACGGTATTTGGTATTCAGCAGTTTTCTTATGACAAGGGGCTTGATCTCGGTCTTTCACTTGAGCTGGAGAGCTCCTGGATGACAATGGAGTTCCAGGAGATTGAGTTCGGGATGAATGCCGAACGACCTTTTGGAGGGTATGATCTATTTGAAACGAGGGGGCTGGGTCCCTGGGCACGACCTGCCACCTACCAGCTGCAGGGTGAATTTAATACCGACGAGCGTCGTCAGTGGCAAGTGCAGCCGGAGGCATCATACACGTGGCACGAGGATGGCGGACAGGGATATGCTTTTGGTTTCTGGGGCGACTGGAATATCGGTACCCGGTTGAACCTCTATGCGAACCTGGAGGGGGAATGGGAAGAGGATGTCACTGCGTGGGCTTCCAACGAATCATTCCGATACACCGGTTCTGAGTGGCAGATTGGGGAACGCTCGGTATCACCCGACAAGCTTGCAGGCAGTGAATACAGAACACTTGAGAACCAAGGTCGCCTGAACACTATTTTTTCGAATATTTCATCGTATAACGGCAATACCTGGTACGTTCCAGTATTTGGCCGGCGCGACACCCGCTCGCTCGATCTTACGTTCCGAAGCGATGTAACCTTTACCCCCAAACTTTCGCTGCAGCTCTACAGTCAGCTGTTTTTAGCGCGGGGCCGTTACGAGGATTTCAAGATTATGCAAGGTAGGGACCAATTGGCAGGGTTCGCGACCTATCCCAAGCGATCAGAGTTTTCGTTGAGTAGTCTGCAGTCTAATGTAGTATTGCGCTGGGAGTATCAGCCGGGTTCTAATATCTATTTGGTGTGGACACACGGACGTCAGTTGCGGGAAAGCCTGAATCCGCTGGCCCCATACGGCCCTTCTCCGTACGGACGTTCCATTGGCAAAAGAGTTCAGGATACCTTTGAGATCTTTCCCGAAAATGCCCTTCTGCTTAAGGTTGAGTATACCTTTTTGTATTAACATGAGTTCTAAATAAACAGTCGTTAGGATTGCTTTTGAACCACTAACCATCCAGCTGCCAAGAATCAGTTGATGACCGGCATGTAGCAGCATTCACTGTTCCATACATTGCTCGCTTTTCGTCCGCTATGCGGCGGAAGCCCCTCTGACTCTCCGCGTCTCTGTCGCACCATAGGGTTTAAGTTATACTGGAGGTGGATCGTCCCAACGCAGAGCATAGGGACCAAGCGTGGAGTTATTAATAAGAGTTGGGGGACGATGCATCGTCCCCCAACTCTAGCACTATTTAACCGGAAAACTTAAAATATTTGAGGGCAGGTCCTGTCAAGGCCTGCCCTCTTTTATGGTCAACCATTATACTTCCTGAAGTAACTGAGTGCTCTCAGCTCAGCCATCCAGGTTAAGTTTTGTTTTATATTCTTTATCTATCTGTAATAACAAGATATTCAAATAAATCGTTTATGTTCCCTTATTTCCTTTGCTTTTCCTGTAATTTTTGTAGCAACCGGCCGGTAAGCCAGCTTCTGAATATAGCATTTACACTTTGAATATTGTTCTACGGCATTTTAGAGTGGGTTTTACATTCTATGTGGGACGATGAGTGGTTCTCGGTAAAATCCTGTTAAACCCGAAAAATAATACCGCCCTGTAATTTGAAATAGATCGGTGTTATCGTTAACGTTCGTGGAATTTAATACTTATAGGGGAACCATGAACGCCTTCCTTGATTCTTAGGGGAATTCAGGAAACCGTAGTTCAATCACATATTGTATCCCAAAGATCCCCCCGTTTCGTAACCGGTAAATCGCTTATAGCTACACATTATGTTTAACAAAATAACAAGCTCACTTTTCCTAATGGTTTTGTTGGCCATTATCTCAATAAGTTGCCAACAGGAAGCCCCACCCTGTAATCCCAAGCCGGCTGATGCGTCTCTTGCCGCACTCAGTGATTCCCTCTCAGGGGATCTGAACTGGCCTGAAGACCTGGATGTCACCGCATTTTCCGGTCCCGATGTGACCCCGAGTCCCGCGGCACTGGCGGTAAAGCCGACCGGTGAAGTCTTTGTGGGCATCGACATGCAGGGATCACTGGGTAAAGATCCCGGCAAGGGTTCCATTGTAAAGCTGACCGACTGCAACCAAGACGGGACGGTCGATTCGCACTCCGTGTTTGCCAAGGTCGACAACCCCCGGGGCATCATAGCGATGGGAGACAAAGTGTTTGTACTGCACACCACTTTTTCAGAGGAGACCGGCAAGGCATCGGGGATGGACTTTGTTGTCTTTGAGGACAAGGATCGCGATGGCGTTGCTGATGGCCCCTCCCAGCCGCTGATTGAAGATATCAGTAACCCCAATTACCTTCGCAGCCGGGGTACAGACCACGCCACCAACGGCATCCGCATGGGCATTGACGGGTGGATCTATATTGCGGTGGGTGATTTCGGCTTCCACGAGGCCACCGACCGCGAGGGCACCAAGCTGACCATGCTGGGCGGCGGGGTGCTCCGGGTGCGACCCGATGGAACCGAGATGGAGGTCTACACCCATGGGCTTCGCAATATCTATGATGTGGCCATCGACCCGCAAATGAATATCTTTACGCGGGGCAACACCAATGACGGCGGGGGCTGGAACGTCCGGTTTGCCCACCAGGTGCAGAGCGGGGAATACGGCTACCCGATCCTGTTCAAGCATTTTACCGAAGAGACGATCCCTGCATTAATCGACCTGGGTGGTGGATCCGGCACTGGCGCGCTTTATATGGATGACGACCGCTGGCCGGCCAAGTACAACCACGTGCCGATGATGGCCGACTGGGGACGCAGCTACCTGTATATGCATCACGTGACCCCCGACCAGGGAAGCTTTACCCAGCAGGAAGAAGAATTCATTGAGCTCCCCCAAATTACCGATCTGGATGTCGATGGTTCCGGTATCATGTACCTGTCATCCTGGGATGGGGCGGGATATACCGGCGATTCTACCAAGGGATTTACCGTACGAGCGGTTCCCGACGGACTGGACCCGAAACCGTTCCCCAGCCTGCGGGATGCCTCGATTGAAGAGCTTGCCGAGCACCTGCAGTCAGGTAGTGCCAAAGTGCGACTGGCTGCCCAGCAGGAGCTCCTGCAGCGACCGGAAGGGGAAGCAAGTGAAGCAGCTTTGAAGATTGCGCAAAACAGGCAGTTGCCCACCGACATCCGCGTGGCGGGTATCTTTACGTATGCTCAGATTGCAGGTGAAGATGGCATTGGCAACCTGGTGCAGCTCACCAATGACAAACAGGTTCAGGAATTCGCCCTGCGGGTGCTGGCCGATCGCAAAGCGTATGTCGACCAAGTGCCAACCGAGCCGTTCCTTTCCGCGCTGGATAGCTCCTCCGACCGCGTGAGGATTGCCGCTATTGTTGGACTTGGGCGATTGGGACGCACAGAGGCAGTGGATGAGCTGTTGGAAATTGAGGTCCCATCATCCTTCCAGGCGCCTGAAAAGGGTACCGAGGGTCCGCACGCTACGCCAAACCCCGATATTATTCCAGCCCACGTGGCTGCCAAAGCGCTGGTAGAGATCGGTGATACCCAAGCTCTGCTCGATGCGGTGGAAACTGAACAAAACGAGCTGGCCCTCTGGGCACTACGGTATGTTCACGAGCTGGTGGTTCCGCAGCTACTGATCGATATCTATAACAGCAGCGAGGATGAGGCATTCAAGAACCAGCTACTGCATAACCTGGCCCGCATCTACCACAAGGAAGCACCCTACGACGGTTCCTGGTGGTGGAGTACGCGTCCCGATACCCACGGACCGTATTACAAGGCGGTAGACTGGCAGGGGACCCCGCTTATTCGTGACTTCCTGGTGAAACAGTGGCGGGAGCGTTCGGAAAGCGGCAAGGAGTTATTTGCCGATCTCAACGGCAAATACCGGCTGGGCATTGAGCAGTTTGGTGGTACCGAGCCCGAGCAGCCCAAAGAAGAGGCCCCGGTGGTAGACCTGGAAGAGATCAAAAACAAGGAAGGGCAGATCGGGGAATCTTCCATAGAAGACGTGATGCTGGCCCTGGAGCAACTGGACGGGGACGTGGAGAAAGGGAAGAAACTTTTTACTCAACAGGGTTGCCAGGCGTGCCACAGCATCAGCCAGGGGGGTGTGCAGAAAGGACCGTTCCTTGGGCAGATCGGCGGAATCATGAACCGGCAGCAGATCGCCGAGTCAATCCTCAAGCCCAACGCCTCCATCTCACAGGGCTTCGCCACCGTACAGATAACCACCAGTGACGATAAAAGCTATACCGGGTTCATCACCGAAGAGACCGCCGACGACCTGGTGATCCGTAACATCGCTGGGCAGGCCACGAGGATTGAAAAGTCGAATATTTCCAACCGCCGGGAGTTGGAGACCTCGATGATGCCCGCGGGCCTGGCCAACGCCCTTTCCTACGAGGAGTTTACCTCGCTGGTCGACTTCCTCTCGGAACAGGTGGAGTAGTATTAACAGGGTACCTGGTGCGGTTCGCCTCCCGGTGGGCTGCACCTTCTATATAACAATGCCTTCTTCGATAAGATCTCTCCAGAAAGTTTTCATTGAGATGACTGTTCAAATGTAGAACTCTTTTCATAGAAAACGGGCCTTGACCAGCAACCAAGCTCCACCCCGTTGTCGTCATTTCGACCGGGAGGGAGAAATCTTTCTTGATATGGCCTCAGCTATGAATTGCACAACAAAATAAGATACGACCTGGACACTCTTTTGGGAAGCCATGAGGCAAGGTATTAAATGGTGGATAAATCTTATTTTGGGGTAGCGGTATTTGTCCTGGCTTGTGCCGGTTAGCAAAAAGATCTCTAACTAGGTTCTAGAGATGACGGGTTAAGTGGTGTGGAATAAGGCTGTGGCAACTTCCTCCTCCGTACCCGGTAAGGTACGTCCTCCCGACACGCAATGTCCGCCTGTCTGACAAGTAATGTACGCCATCCGTACATAGTAAGATACGTGGCACCGACAAGTAATGTCCTTCGGATGTACGTAGTAGGGGTACACCTTCCGTACCCAGTAAGGTACGTCACCCGTACGTAGTAAGGGTACGATATCTGTACGTAGTGGGGGAAAGCTCATTTTGATAAAAAAGCCCCTCTGCGGTTAACAGAGAGGCACGAAAGGGCCATTTATGGCTTATGTGAAACCGGAAAGATAACCGGTTCCAGTTTCTTTAACTATGAGACGGTCAGCTCTTCCGATAGGATGCCTGTACGTATCTCCGTGGTGTTTTTGACGACACTCCGTACCTCCAGCCGATAGGTGCCAGAGGCAAGTGTGGGATTCAAAAAGATCAGCTCAGCCGGCATATTTCGCAGGATTTGCGACTTAACACGCGTTTCCGTGTCGTCTTCCATATTGATAAAGAAGATGCCCTGGTTGGGGTCCTCATGGTCAAACTTCAGGAGGGAGCCGGTAATACGCGCTCCACCTGCCGGTGTGATAGTCTCGTCTTTTTTATCGCTGGAGCTATCATAATAATGGGCCAGCGTGGGACGTCGTTTGCGGGATGCTACTTTTTCAACATCGATCTCTTCGACCACTTCCTGTAGTCGCACGCCCGGGTTCACATTTACTTTAATCTCATGACGTTTTGTATCAAAGTTGTCCTCTTCGCTCTCAAACACTCCTCTAATGCCGGGACTGATA
Organism: Aliifodinibius sp. S!AR15-10; assembly: GCF_031569985.1. Taxonomy (NCBI): domain Bacteria; kingdom Pseudomonadati; phylum Balneolota; class Balneolia; order Balneolales; family Balneolaceae; genus Fodinibius; species Aliifodinibius sp. S!AR15-10. The sequence continues at coordinate 44,810 of NZ_JAMQKA010000046.1, forward strand.
TTTACCAGTGGCGTGTTGACTGCATAACCCCGCTTTACCAGGTTAATGATACCCTGCATGACCTCCTCAAAACCTGCAAGTGCTTCTGCCTTGGTGATGGTAGAGCCTTCACGGGTCATATGCTCGTAGACCTCATCGATGTCGTAACTCTCCGGGTTTATGCTGACGGCCATATAGTCGTCAGGATTTTCTGTTATCTTGTTCTCTGTCAAATAGAATTGTAGGGACATAAATATTTCTCCTTTTCAAGATGAAAGTTTACGTCGGTCTTGCATGCGTTGTCGCTGCAAACCGGCTATTGCGATTGTTCGTAGTTTTTGGGAAAGAATAAAAGTAGTTCACTCTTGGTGAACACCATCTCCCGAAAAAGTCATTTATTTTTTCACTACGCTCTGTCCTATAGACCGCCGCGAGACGAAAACCTTACAAAATTTCTTAAATTTTTTTCTTTTGATGCCGTTGGCATCTAAACAGGGGGATTATCATGACTAGCAGCACTGGTTTGGTTCATTTCTCCAGCCCAGTTCATTTACCGAAAGGCGAAGCATTTCTGTGGTTTGGAGAAATCTCCAACAATTTCTCATTCCTGCAGGTGAAGGACCAACAATTTCAGGTGAATTCAGTGCAGGTTCTTCATCATGTCAGTCAATCAAATTGCTCCTGCTACGATTGTGAATTCATAAGTTTAGCCAAGGATCTTGATCTCGAATTAATTACCATGGACAAACAACTACTGCAGGAGTTCCCGAAATTAGCTAAACATCCGCAGAAAATAATCGAATCATGAAGTTCGAGCCAGGTACCTAATCCCTCATAAACATGCTTTCTCTGCCTTTACCTCATCCCATTAGCTACTGCACCCTTCAATTGTCAAACTTAGACGTTGGACTTTCCGACCTTAAGACCTTCGGACTTTCGACTTAAACTTCAACAACTCAACATTTCAACGTCCCAACATATCAGGAGAACGTTTTTTAAAAGAATCTCTTTATATTAGTTCGAAATTATTCTGGAATAATCTTATTCACAGGTTTGAGAGTGCCCGCCCGCTGGTGCTCCAACAAGAGTAAATCTCAAATAAATCTTAAACAAAACCATCAACATGATGAAAAAACTATTACCACTATTTGCACTATTATTATTTACAGGAACACAACTACATGCCCAGGAAACCATCATTGTCAGTGATACGCTACAGGGATGGGATTACAGCTGGCTGGCGGGACTCAATGCATCGCAGGCTTCCTATTCCAACTGGGCGCAGGGAGGCGTCAACAACATCAGTGCCTCGGGGAACTCAACCCTCACCATGAAGCACAGGAAAGACAAGTTTGGCTACGGCTTCCTGCTGGGCACCCGTTATGGTAAGTCGAAGATAGAAGGGCAGGGCACTCGCAAGACCGATGACCGCCTGTCCATACGAAACCGTTTTACGTATGACTTGGCACGAGCAAACGGCAGCTATTCTGCCTATGGGAATATCAATTTCAGGACACAGTTTGACAAAGGGTATGAATATGATGCCGGTCCCAACGACGAGGATGTTCTAATCTCTCGCTTCATGGCCCCGGCCTACTTCTCGCAAGGCGCTGGTATTGCGTATATCCCATCTGACTACTTTAGTGCGGAAGCGGGTTTGGCACTAAAGCAAACCATTGTAACCGATGATGACCTGGAGACGCTCTATGGGCTGGATGAAGGGGAGACGCTCCGGAATGAGGGCGGTATTACACTCGGTTTGGGCTATGACCAGGCCATTGCCCCCAACTTTCAGCTAAGCTCCAGTGTGGAAACATTTACCAACGTGAATACCGCGATCTCCAGTACCGATGTCTACTTTTCTACGCAGGTGACCGGTAAGGTGAATGACCTGATCAACACCTCGCTGCGCGTTGACCTGGCCTATGATGATGACTTTTCCAGTGAGATACAGGTGCTTCAGGTATTTTCACTCGGTATCTCTTTTATCCTGATTTAAAGTCTGACTCAATTAGTTGTTTAATAAGACTCACGTGCGGTCCACCTTTGTGGTGGGCCGCACTTTTTTGTAGTCGCTGGGCATGGTTCGAGATGACTGTTCAGGGTTAGTTCATAATATTTGGAGGACAGGCAGCAATCAACAACCGAACCCCTCCACTCAAGCGTCATTTCGACCGTAAGGGAGAAATCTTTCTGGAAAAGGGCTTTGTTTAAAAAGGGACTACCACATGTTATACGGTCTAAACACTCTTTTGGCAGCCAGGATAAGAAGGGCACGAAATTGCTGGTGGAGTTGTCTTTCAGATTAGCGGCTGTTCCCTGTCTTTGACCTTGTTCAGGAAAGATCTCTCACTTCGCAGGCTACGTTCGAGATGACGGATTGAGGGTAGGATTCTGTTCCCCCGAGGGTGGGCATTAATCAGCAATTCTGCCTCTTCAACTAGTCGTCATTTCGATCCCGAAAGCCTTAGGGAGAGAAATATTCCCTGAAACGGGCACTATTAAGGGATTGGCAACTGAATGTAAACAGTCTGGCTAAATGTATGAGAAGTGCTGAAACGAATTATTCTGGGATGGAGACAGGTATACTATTCGTGGCCGAACTGTATTGTGTTTCTATTCCACCAAATTGCTGGCCGAGCCCTTGATTTTCATTTTCTTAAAGATCAGTTCAAACTCCGTTTCTTCCTCGTCGGAGCTATAGGTCAGGTCGGCTTCCAGCTGTTTGGTTAGCACATTTATAAGTCTGAGCCCAACTGTTGTGGGATCCTCCAAGTCGAAATCATCCGGCAGGCCCACCCCGTTGTCTCTTACTTTCAGGACAACATTCCCGTCGTTTTCAGTTAATGCGATGTGAAGCTTGCCGTCCTGGCCTTCCGGGAAGGCGTGTTTGTAGATATTGACCAACAACTCATTGAGGATAAGGGAGCAGGGGATCGCCTGGTTGATATTGAGGTCCACCGGTTCCAGGTTCAGCTCAGTTTCTATCTCCTTCGGTTGAATGGAGTTGGAAATATGTTCCAGAAGCTCAGTAATATTTTCAGCAATGTTAACCTTTGAGAAGCTTTTGGACTGGTAGAGCAGCTCATGCATCAGAGCCATCGATTTTATGCGGCTCTGGCTGTTGTTGAGCTCAGAGGTCACTTCCTCGTTCTCACTTTCATATGCCTGTAGCTGCATCATGCTCGAAACTACTGCCAGGTTGTTTTTTACCCGGTGGTGAATCTCCATCAGCAGCACCTCCTTTTCGTTGAGTGATTCCCGGAGCTGATTTTCAGCCTGCTTTCGTTCAGTGATGTCCGTTGAAACCCCACAGACACACTCTTCAAATCCCTCCACATTTTTGAGTGGTACCTTATTCGAAAGATAGGTCCGTTTTTCTCCCTTGAACTGTACCGTTTCCTCCAGTTCCACGGGTTTACCAGTTTCAATTGCCTCGAGATCAGATTCCCGCATTATTTGTACATCATCCTCATCTATAATATCGACATCCCGCTTCCCGATAACCTGTTCTTTTTGGAGCCCAAAGAGCTTCAAAAATTCGTCGTTCACAAACAGGAAAGTGCCGTCCTTTTTCTTCACATAGATAACAGCCCCGGCCTGGTCCATGATGGACTGGAGAAGCTGCTCGTGCCGTTCCAGCTCCTGCTCGGCCTGCACGCGGTCAGTGATGTCGATGCCTGTTCCCAGGATGAAATCCTGGCCTTCCTGGTGAAAATGTGCCCCGGTCAGGTAGTACCACGGGAGCTTGCCATCTTTGGTTCTCAGTTGTGAAACAAGCGTAGCCTTTCCCTCGATGAACGCCTGTTGCACCGCTTCAATCATGCGTTGCTGGTCTTTTTCCAGGTAAAAATCGAGTGGATGCATCTCCTCCAGTTCTTCCCGGCTATATCCCATGCTGTCTATCAGGTTCTGGTTTACCCGCACAAAATTTTGCTGCTCATCCAGCATGTAGAAAAGTCCGGGGAGACTGTTAATCGCTTTGTTGATAAATTCCTTTTCCTTTTCTATCCGCTCCAGGTGGCGTTTTCGTTCAATGAGTCGCCCGATCTGGATAGCAACGGACTCCAGCACTTTTTGGAGTTGGGTATCGATCTCTACAGGCTCAGTCGTGTAAAATTCGAGTACGGCCTCGCTCATCCCATCCACGATGATCGGCAGCAAGAGCCCTGTTGCAAGGTCCGCAGCCCTGGCTTTCTCAGCGCGAATAAACGAATCATCTTCAGAAGTGGTAAATACTTCAGCGTGTTGTGATTCGGCTGCCTGTCCCACCAGTCCTTTTGCATAAGAGAACTCCACCTTGCTAGTGTCATTACCACTAAATAAAAGGGGTAAATGTGATTGGGTTTTTGTATTTTTCGAATAAAACATCATGGATAAACTCACCTTTCCCGACCTCTCTCAACAAGTCAAAGATCAACTCCTTACT
>NZ_JAMQKA010000047.1:0-48043 GCF_031569985.1 Aliifodinibius sp. S!AR15-10
TTGGTTTATTAAGGTTAATTGTCACTCCTACGAATAATTACGTATTTAACTACGTAGTTCTTCGTATGCTTTGTATATACTACTCATGGCAGAAAAGTTCCGACTATTTTTGATCGAGAGGCCAAATCCATATTAAATTTTTTTTATATAGTTCGAGAAGCAGGAAATTGAGTGCTCTTGTATGGGCAGGGATAAATAATGAATAGAACGAGTTGATTATTTTAGGGCAGGGATGTTTTCAAAAAAAGCTGTTATATAATCACAACTCTTCTTAGTTTCCTTTCTATTTTTTTCAGACAGATAAATTGATAAGCTTACATGACAGTTCTATTCTGGTCCTTTGCGTTCTTCGTGGGCATAACACTGGCGACGTTTGTTGTTGATTATATCATTGCCGCACCCACCGCTTCAGGTCCCCAATCCGATCACTTTAACGGCAAGAAATTTTCCAATCCCAACGGCTCAAAAGCCCGAAGCATGCTCGATGTGCTGAAGTGGTCTCTGAGTGGAGACAAGGGAGAATGGCGAGATCTCACTCTGCAGGATGTTCCCTGCGGAGACGTTCCAGATGTCTCCGGTATTGATCGGGATGAAGCAGTGTTTACTTTTGTGAATCATTCCACATTTCTTATCCAAACAAACGGGATCAATATTCTGACCGACCCGATATGGAGCGATCGTGCGAGTCCGTTCCAGTGGATTGGTCCCAAGAGAATGCGTCCCCCGGGAATTAAATTCGAGGATCTGCCCGAAATTCACCTTGTGATGCTCAGTCACAACCACTACGACCACTTGGATGTCAACACGGTTATGGAGCTGAGCGAAAAACACGACCCACTGTTTATCGTACCCCTCGGCGTTGCCAACTATCTGGAGGAAAATGGCATTTACAACACCGTGGAACTCGATTGGTGGGAGCAACATGATTACAACCAAAACGTGTCAGTCAGCAGTGTTCCTTCACAGCATTTTTCGGGTCGTGGCCTGACCGATCGTGACAAGACCCTCTGGTGTGGCTATGTTCTGCAGCTGCCCAAAGGGAATATTTATTTTGCCGGCGACACCGGGTATGACGGCTTTTTTAAAGAGATCGGCCGCCGCTTTGCACCGATCCATACCGCTTTGATCCCGATCGGGGCCTACCGCCCGCGCTGGTTTATGCAGCCGATCCACGTCGATCCCGATGAGGCGGTGCATATCCACAATGACATCGGCGCCCGCCAGAGCATCGGCATGCACTTTGGAACCTTCCCGCTGGCCGATGACGGGATGGATGAGCCGATAAAAGACCTGGCCGAAGCACTCAAGAAGTACGGGGTCGCTGAAGAGGATTTTATAACAATGGAAGAGGGAACATCCCATCGCGTTTCGTTAAGTGCTCGAAAAGCTGTTGTTGGGTGAATTTAGAACTACCTAAAAGAGGGCTTTGAAATACTATGGTGTCATTGTGGGACCGCTCCCGAAGGTTCACTGAACCCCTTGCGGATGCTGGAGTAGATGGAGTAGCAAAAAGCAGAGATGAGTATGAGGGTGCACTTAGAACCAGGATTTACGGGACTCGAGGATGAACAGGATGTAATCTTTGTATAAGAAGTGAACTTGAGAAGGAATCCCGAAAATTCTTAATCCTGCCCATCCCAAGTGTGATATGTAAAATCAGCTGATTTTACTCACAAGATAATCGGCCATCACCGAAGCCTCTTGGCGACGACAGCTACTGTTTTGAGTTAGTCTTATCTTGAACTCAGGTTAATCTAAAAACGGATAATCCAATACAGGTAGAGAAGTGCAAATCCGGCCAAGAAGATCATACCGGCCCAGCTCAGCCATCGCAGCCACGGCTTTGGTTTGGTGCCGTCCGGCATCGTCTCTCCGGTTACCAATCGGTAATTAATATATGCCAGCACCGGCGCTGTCAGGAAGGAGAGCGTAGTGGCGAGGTCAATCATCACCGTAAACTGGTTGCCGAGGAAATAGAGTACGGCGATCGAGATCACCGGAATGCTGACCAGCAGGAGACGATAGGTGCTGAGCCCATTCCCCTCTGTTACCGTGTCGGGCATTAAAACCTGCAATATGCGGTTCATCACCCGGGGATAGGCATCGATCACGGTCAGGGTTGTGCTAAACATGGTGGTAAAAGCACAGATAATAATGACCAAATAGGCCCAGCTGCCAAGGCTTGTGGTATAGAGGCTGATGAGCTGATTTGCAAAAACAGCACCGCTCGAAGCGTACTCTTCACCACTTCCATACATTACCAGGGCCCCCAGAAGCAAAAATCCCAGGGCCAGAGTGGCGGCCCCTATATAGCCGATATTGAAGTCGAGCAATGATTCCTTGAGCTTGGGGCGATACTTCGTCTGCTTCACTCGTTCCAGGGACCAAAGCGAATGCCAGGCGGCAGCATCGATCGGGATCGGCATCCAGCCCATCAGGGCGATGAGAAAAGAGATGCCTGCAAAATCCCAGATATCCGGGTAGAAGTTGGCTCCGGTATGCTGTACCCCCTGGAACAGGGCCGCACCCAGAGCCACTACGGTTGATGCGGCAAGAATGACCATAATAAACTTTACCGATCCATCAAGGGCTGAGTATTGCCCCGACATCATGATTGCTACGCAAACAGCCATTAATATGGCACTCCAGGTGAGTGGGGAAAGCGCGATTCCAGTAAGCTCTGCAGCAAGGCTGGCGGTAACGACCGTAACTGCCGCTGTAATGATAAACATGGTTCCTATAGTAAATACCAAGAATATCCAGATAGCCCAGTTGCCGAGTCGCTTGTACCCCTCAATCATACTTTCACCGGTGGCGATAGCGTAGCGCGGGCCGTACTCCAGGAAGGGATACTTAAAAATATTAGCCAGTACGAGAGCCCAAATCATGGCAAACCCGTAGGTGGCTCCCGCACGTGTTGATTGTACCAGGTGAGATACCCCAATGGCAGCGGCCGCCATTAACAGTCCCGGACCAAGACTTTTCTTAATTGATTCCCACTTGTCTGTTTCCACATCCGACTCATTAGAATTAACAGGCTTCGTCTCCATAAATACTTTGGTTGTTTCCCAGCGTTTGCGCAACGATAATGATTATAATGGTGAAATAAAAAGACCCGTCGGAGAACCACATGCTTTGTGAGTGTTACTTCTTTAGAAAGATACCCATCCTAACTGATCGCTTTGTAAAGGGTGTAGCCACTTAGCAACATAATTGTAATACCGATCAAAACACTAAATGCCCGGGCCGGAATATGTCTGGCAAAATAGGCGGAAAACGGGGCGGCTAGTGCCCCTCCGAGGGCCAGTCCCAGGATAATGCGCCAGTTTATCATGCTGATGGAAAGTACAAACGTGAGTGACGAAGTAAGGGCAATGAAAAATTCAGCAAAATTGACCGTGCCCACTGCCAGCCTGGGGATACTGCCTTTGGCCACAAGCGTAGACGCCACAATCGTGCCCCATCCTCCCCCGCCGGACGAATCAAAAAAACCGCCAAAAAAACCCAGGGGTATGGTGTGATGATAAACCTTCTTTTCGGGACTTTTGCGAATAGCTTTATACAGAATATATCCCCCCATCACGAGCAGATACATCCCAACAGCTGTTTTCATAATCTGCATCGGTAACCAAACCAATACCAGGGCCCCGATCATGGCCCCAATCATACCGGGGAGGATCAGCTTTTTTACGAGTTCAATATCAACATTTCCGAAACCATAATGGCTGATACCGGAAACGAACGTTGTGGCCACCTCTGCAATATGGATGCTGGCACTGGCCTGAACAGGTGAAATGCCAATGCTAATTAGGAATGTGTTGGTACTGATTCCGTAGGCCATCCCCAATGTGCCGTCTATAAGCTGGGCTATAAAACCGATTAAAATAAATAGCAAGACTTCTTCAGTAAAAATGGATTCCAAAGGGATGGGCATATGATATAGAAATTGTGTTCAAGGGGGCCTCTCAAGAGGGATATGCTGTATGATGGAGAATCAAATTACATAAAAATATTTGTATTGTATTATTAAAAAACTCGTAATATTGAAGATATCACCAAGCAGAATGATCATCGTCCCCCCTACTGGTGTCCAGATTTAGAGAGGAAAAGAGTCCCAAAGCCCATGGTGATAACAGATTGCATTTGGCATCTGTTTTGACCCTGACCTAATTCTCTCAAGGTATGAGATTCTTTGCCAATGCCAATTTTGATTTCATAGGAAAGCGAGTCCTGGGATATACGTTGTCCGGGATTCTTTTGACAGCATCCCTGGCTGCTATCTTCGTCCGCGGCCTGCAATACGGCATCGACTTCCGCGGCGGTTCCGAGCTAGTAGTCGCCTTTGGGGAACCAGTATCGGTGATCGATGCGAGGACCGTACTTTCACAGGCGCTGGGATCTGAGCCCCAGGCACGCCTTTTCGGCTCCTCCGGCGAACTTCAGATACGAACCACGGATACAGAAGTCAACCTGTTGACCGAACAGGTGACCCGGGCGTTGACCGCAGCCTTCCCGGGCAACTCAGTTCAGGTTGTTAAGACAGATGTTATCGGCCCCGTTTTTGCCCAAGACATGCAGGAAGCAGCAAAGATGGCTACCCTGTTCTCTCTGCTGGTTATATCGATCTACATCTTCATCCGGTTTCGGACCTTCATCTTTGCTGTCTCTGTACTGGCTACTTTGATCCACGACATGATCATCATAATCGGGCTCTTTACACTGCTGAATGGCGTGCTGCCATTTAATATGGATATTGACCAGGTACTGATTGGTGCGTTTTTGACCATCATCGGCTACTCCCTAAACGACACGATTGTGGTTTTCGACCGGATACGTGAAAACAGGCTAATCCACAAAGAGATTTCCTGGGTGGAGATCGTGAACCGGAGCATTAATCAAACCATGAGCCGAACTGTAGTAACCTCACTGACAACCTTCATGGTGGTGGCTGTGCTCTTTCTTTTTGGCGGGGCCGTGCTGAAGGGCTTTTCTTTTGCACTGATGATCGGTATAGCCCTGGGCACCTACAGTACAATATTTATTTCCTGCCCGATGCTGGTGGACATGCGAAAACAAAAACAGGCAGAGATGCCAAGGAAAAAAGCAGAGATCAGGTCAAAAAGAGTCACGGTTCGAGGGATTGAAGGTTAAACGTTACAGGTTGAAGGTTCGGAGTTTACGCATTAAGGATTACGTATTACCAACTTACTACCTTCGATAATAAATTAACTTTACCTGAACTTAAATCTTCAAACTTAACACTTAAGACTGATTAAGTCGGGAGTGCAACCTCCCTCCCAGCACTCATCAATTCTTCATTCTAAATTTTTAATTCCTAATTCTTGGGACTAAACCGTTCCGGGCCCTCCATGACTACGCCCAGCGGTTCCAGTCGGTGTTGAATTTTGATGGTACCACTGTGTTCTTCCAGTACATCGTCCAGGCGCCGGTAGACCTGCGGAGCCTCATCCAGGCCGCCGCCGCGCAGTTCCACCCCTTTTTTTTCGAGCCAGTCATAGATCATCTGTGGTTTAACGGAAGCCTTGCTCAGATCCCGCCCCCGGTAGTCGCCCTTGGCCTGGGTACGAGACATTACCCGGCCGGCCCCGTGGATGGTGGAGTAGAGCGCTTTCTGGCTTTTCTCAGAATCGACACCTTCAATGATTACTGAGGTATCGCCCATGCTGCCCCCTACAAAACCGCGTTGGCCGGGGAAAGCGGGAGTGGCTCCCTTGCGAACGACGACCAGCTCATCCCCGTCGTGTTCTTCTTTCCAGGCAAAATTGTGGTTGTTGTGTACTTCGTCCAGGATCTCCGTACCGAAAGCGTCGGCCAATGTATAGCAGACCCATTCTCTGCCAAGATAAGCGTAGCGTCCGGCCAGGTTCATGGCGGCGAAATAGGCATCGCCGAGTGGGGTGTCCATGTCCAGAAGCACCTCTTTCTGTTCAAATTTGTCGTTCCACTCTTTTCCCTGTGATAGATTCATAAATCCCTGCGCGGTCTGGTATCCAAAGCCGCGGCTGCCAAAATGGACGCCGATCCAGATATATTCTTCCTCATCCCTGAACAGGTCTACGTAGTGATTGCCGGAGCCCACGGTGCCGAGTTGCTCACGGGCCTTCTTTTTGAGGTCTGATTTGATCTTTTCGTTCGGATAGGCCTCCCACTCAGCGGCATCGTAAAACTCGTGGTCTTTGGGAGCGTCGGGATTGGTGCCGCCCAGCCCGAACACGATGCGATCTTCAACGATATCAAGTGCCTCCGAAACATCGAAATCGTCGGCCTTTTGGTCCAGCTTTACGGCCATGTTTCCGCAACCAATGTCAAAGCCCACGCCCACTGGCGAAACCTTGTTATCATAAGCTGCCACACCGCCAATTGGCATGATATACCCAAGGTGACCGTCGGCCATGAGAGCCCCTCGTTCGGCACGCATCAGCACATTTTGATACTGGTCGAGCGTCTGCTCGTCGTGACTACCGAATATTGGATTGTTGGTTTCGTTTTTTTCAGACATAATCAGAATAGAACATGAGTTACAGAGTTTATATAATAAGTAAAATGGTCACCCAAATTGAAACGAATCAATTATAAAAAAAGGGTGTTTAACCAAGTACGTACGCTGGGTTAAGTTGAACTAAATTTTGGAGGTTCTGATATGATTACACGCGACATCATCCTGGATATTATTGCAAATGCCGGCGAACAAAGTATTTCGATATATCTGCCTACTCATAAAGCAGGTGAAGAAGTTCAACAGGATCCCATACGCCTGAAGAACATGCTAAGTGAAATTGAGAATAAACTATCTGCTTCCGGAATGAAGCAGCCTGAAATTGACCAGCTGCTCGAGGAACCACGGGAGCTGCTTAACCAGCCACTATTCTGGCAACATAGTGACCAAGGTCTCGCTCTATTTATAACGCAAGACTATTTTGAACATTTCCGAGTGCCGCTTGATTTTAAACAGCGTTACCTGATCGACAGCTATTTTCTTGTGACCCCCCTGCTGCCAATGATTTCACTTGAAGGAACATATTGCCTGTTAACCGTCAGTCAAAAGAATGTCCGCCTGCTCAGAGCAACACGTGATTCAGTGAATGAGATCGCATTGAAAGATTCGCCGACCAGCATAGAAGAATTCAAGAAATTTGATGTCGTGGAGCGTAACCTGCAGCACCATTCGGGACAGGGACAAGGCGCCGCTATTTTCCATGGACAGGGTTCAGGCAATGACTACGACCGGAAAATGGTGGACGAATACCTGAAAACGATTGAGACCGAGGTGACCAGCCTCTTGCGAAAACGTAATGATCCGCTGATCCTGGCGGGAGTGGATGAAGCTACCTCGATCTATAAAAAAGCCAATCACTACAACCGGTTGCTGGATTCGACTATAAAGGGCAATCCCGACCCGAAAAGTAATGAACAGATCCGTGATGAGGGGTTTGAGATCATCAAATCCTATTTCCTGAAGGATATGTATGCCGATATCGAGCGTTTTGGTGACCTGTCCGGCACGATGAAACGGTCCGAAGATCTCTCCTACATTGTGGAAGGGGCTTACTACGGAAAAGTTGATTCCCTGTTCATCCCGATCGGGGAGCACAGCTGGGGACGTTTTGACGAGCACAACGACGTAGTTCACCTAAGCCAGGAACAGAGAAACGGGGGGCACGACCTGATCAACCTGGCCGCCATCAAAACGATTACGCAGGGCGGCGATGTCTACGCCCTGAAACGGGAAGAGATGCCCAACAGCTCCTATATAGCGGCTATCTTCCGGTATTGATAAGATAGAGGAAGTCGTGATAAGGCCTATCTGTAGCGCGGGAATTAATTCCCGCGCCAGTGATGGGCGGGTGGATTTGATTCAGCTTATACAATTAAAGTTGTTGTTTAAACAATTCGATTTATTAATTCTAATCTGAGTTCGACGTAAGAATTATTCAAAATAATCGCAGTCATTGCCAGGAGGCTTTGGTAATGACCGATTATCTTGCATGTAAGATCAGTTAATCTCACATTTCACCCATTGGAATCAGGATGTACAGGATTAAAGGATTTTCGGGACTCCCTCTCGGGTAAACATCAAACTTATCGAAAGAAGGGCTATGAGCATGTGCGACGCACTTCCAAAGTGCGTCGCACATTGTTTTTAATACCATCCAAGCTTAAAACCCCACCGCCCGATATCATAAACAAAGGCCAATCCCCAGTAAAACACGAAGTAAGCGCCGCCGCCCAGCAGTGCCATTGCCGTAAGCATGCGCGGCTGGTTGGGTTTTTCCGTTGACCAGTGCATCATCCGTTCCCCGGCAAAGTATACGAGGCTGAAGAACAGGAGCAGTAACACCGTTATTTGCCCGAGTCCGTGAATAGCCATCACAATGGCGCCATAGGTGGGGCTTTCGGCCGTTGCGGCATACGCGAGAAATTGACGGAATACCGGGAACGGGCGGCCTACGGCAAACAGGCCTACCAGGAATCCCATGAGGGCTACTTTGGTTGTCGGGGAGCTGAAGAACTGGCGCGTTAACGGGGAGAATCGTTGCGTTAGTTTCTTGAAGAAGCCGAGCTCCAGGAATCCCCAGAAGATCATGGCCACGCCGATAATTGAAAACACGGCCTGGGCTTGCGCAATGCGGACAGGGCGCTCATTAATGGCAGAGACCCCCTCCGGTCCCAGGAAACCGACGAAGATGCCGTAAGCAGCACCCACCAGCACGACTGGCGTTACAAAAGCGATGATCGCAGAAATAGCCGACTGCCGCGTGGTTGCTTTATCTGTGGAGCAGGCAAGCCCCGGAATCATGGCAAAAGCCACGCAGTTACAGGCCGTAAAAGTGGCTGCCAGTCCGGCAATGGCGGCAAAGATAAATCCAAAACCGCTGCCGTTTTCATTGTACGTTCCGGCCAGAGACTCCGTATTTCCAATGGTATTTCCGGCCACGATATTTTTCCCAAACCCATCCACCAGGTGGTAGTTCCAGAACCCGGCGATGATGATTCCAAGTGCCATGATTCCAAAGCCCCATAGCAGTCGTTTTTTTGTGGAGTACTCCCTCAGAAAGGAATCCTCGACAGTTTCTGTGTGCTTGGTTGTCATAATTGAATCCCTGCGATGTTGTTATAGGTCGATCTTTCAAGGTAAGATACGGAAAAGGTTCTGTAAAATGAGAATACGAGAGGGTTGAAACATTGAGTTGTTGATGGTTAAGTCGAAAGTCAAAAAGTCAAAGGTCAGAAGGTTTAAGGTTGAAAGCTGTTGAAGTGTTGAGACGTTGAGTTGTTGAGGTGTTTAGATGTTGAATTGTTTCTATTGCTTGGTACCGTTCGCTCTGCGGCGGTACCCCAGATTGGCGCTCTGCGTCCGACACTTCCATGTCAACGAGTTTAGTCTGACAATTTGCAGTTTGGTTGGGGCACGATGCATCGTGCCCTTACCATTTATCACTTAGAACTTTATTGCTCCCCAAATGGGGTTTACCCTCCTGCACTTTCAGTGCAGAACGTTAGTGTTTCAAAAAATTAAAGCGAGCGAGTTCCCCTGTTTTTTGAGGCGAGTATGGCTGGTCGTATTGTACTAGCACGAAATTCCCCTTCGAAGGGGGGACATGAATTCGGCCATGGCCGAAGAAAAGGGGGATGTGCTGCTCTCCCCAGGGGCTGTAAACGTCTGGCTGTGGCAGTAGCCTTTTTTATAGTTGTCGGGAAATAAGTTGCCCATCAGTTCATGGTGAAACTTACCCACTTTATCTCTACCACAGCATTTTCCCTACTATATGGCTCCAATTCATATACTAATATGGTTTGGAAGCATATAGTAATATGGAGGTGATCCATATAGGTATATGGATCCAATTCTTATAGTAAGGAAAATTCAAATTTCATTACTATGGGAATCAAAGCTTCATAGTAATGTGAGTTGGATTCTCATAGTAAGGAGAAGATAAACCACATAGTAATGTTAATCACCTTTACATAGTAAGGAGAATTTGATTAACGTAGTTAACGTCAGTTCGACATAAAAACTGTCATTGCAAAGTGGAAAGCCCTTGGTAACAAAGATCTATCCCGCTGGTCGAAATGATGACGAGGTGAAGTGGCTTGGTGATTAATGCTCCCCAAGTTCAATATCATACCCTTAATCGTCATTTCGAATGGAGTTTGCATAACGAGAAATTTTCCATGTAAAGGGCCAAATTTCGTGAAAACAGCTTCGGTCCCATCAATACCTCCATAGTAGTAAGCTTTTTACAGATAGCGTTATTTTAAATATGATTGTCCTGGTTTCAAATGTAGTCCTCATTGAGGAAGATCTCTCACTCACGTTCAAAATGACGTTTGCATGGGGGAGCTTTGGATATAGTTTGTGGCCAGCTTTGTAAAGCTATACCCTAACACGTGAACAGTCATCTCGACCAGCGGGAGAGATCTTCCCGCGAAAAGGCAAGAGTTTGGAGAAGAGCTACTAATCTCCAAAATAAAGCTTTCACCATTTCAAATCATTACCGAATAAGGCTATAATGTTGCAGGTGCAGCCCACTTGGAAGTGGACCGCACCAGTGTAAGTCCGCTTTTTAAAATATTTTTCAAGCCCTGCCTTTACTATTAGGTTTTGATTCAGGTACTTCATAAAACAGTAATGAAAATCAAGCAAACGCACTATTATGGCAATAAAAAGGGGTCTTTTACTTTTTCTGTTTCTGTTGGTCACCACCGGGCTTTCTGCTCAAAATCCGGCCGATGCGGTGGCGGAGATGGATTACTACCTTCCGCAGGATGTAACCTATGATTCATCTATACCCACCCCTGAGGAAGTGCTGCATATGGTGCCGGGTGAGTGGCATGTGCGGCACGATCAGCTGGTAAAGTATATGTACGCCGTTGCGGAAGCTTCTGATCGCGTGGCTATCCGGGAGATCGGTCGTACCTATGAAAACAGGCCCTTGCTGGTTCTTACGGTCACATCCCCATCGAACCATTCCAATATTGAGCAGATCCGACAAAACCACCTGGCGCTGTCCAAGCCTGATCGTTCCGGCAATTTCAATGTCGAGGAGATGCCGGTGGTACTCTATATGGGGTACAGTATCCACGGGGATGAATCGAGCGGTTCGAACGCGGCCCTGCTGGTGGCCTACTACCTGGCGGCGGCACAGGGACCCGGTATCGAGCAGACTCTCCGAAACAGCGTCATTTTGCTTGATCCCAGCCTGAATCCCGACGGACTAAACCGCTTTGCTCACTGGGCGAACACGCATAAAAGCGAAACGCTGGTGGATGATCCCAACAACATGGAGCAGAATCAGCCCTGGCCTTCGGCGCGTACTAACCACTACTGGTTTGATCTGAACCGCGACTGGATGCTGGTGCAGCATCCCGAAAGCCAGGCCCGTATCGACATATTTCACCAGTGGAAGCCGAATATCCTGACCGACCATCACGAGATGGGTACCAACTCCACCTTTTTCTTCCAGCCCGGCGTACCCTCACGGACGCATCCCCTGACGTCGGATCGCAATCAGCAGCTGACGGAAGCGATCAGTGAATATCACGCAGAAATCCTTGACCAAAACCAGCGGCTCTACTACAGCCAGGAAAACTACGATGATTTTTACTACGGGAAGGGCTCCACCTATCCCGATATAAACGGCAGTATCGGCATCCTGTTTGAGCAGGCCAGCTCGCGGTCGCATGCCCAGGAGAGCATCCACGGCGTGCTGAAGTTTCCATTTACGATAAAGAATCAGTTTTTGAGCACCCTGTCTACATTGGAAGCCGCCCAGAGCTTACGACCCGAAATCCTGAATCACCAGCGTACCTTTTTCCGGGAGGCACGCCAGCAGGCCCAACGCTCCAACATCACGGCCTATGTTTTTGGAACGCACCACGATAGGGCCCGAAGCTACCGAATGGCCGAGATGATGCGGCGCCACGATATCGATGTCTATACACTCGGGCAAAGCGTAAATGCCAATGGGCGCATATTCCAGGCTGGCTCATCCTATATTATTCCCACAAATCAGTACCAGCACCAGTTTATCGACGCCCTGTTTGAGCGGCGTACTTCTTTCCCAGACAGTCTTTTTTATGATGTTTCGGCCTGGACCATGCCCTACGCTTTTAACCTGCCTTTTGCAGAGCTGGACAGTCGCCAGTTTAGTAGCAGTCAGATCGGTGATATAGTGGATATTGAGCAACCGCCGGCAGGTACCCTCGTGGGAGGGCGTACGGACTATGCCTATGTGTTTGAATGGGATGAATACTATGCCCCGCGTGCCCTGTACCGAATTCAGAAAGAGGGCGTCCGGGCAAAAGTAGCTTCAAAATCCTTTACCGCTGTAACGGCCAACGGCGTACACCAGTTTGACTACGGTAGCATCGTGATTCCAGTCGGTCCGCAAGATGTAGAGGCACAGGTGATTCACCAATGGGCACAGGCGGCTGCCAAAGAGGATGGACTTACCGTGTATGCGGTAAGCACGGGCCTTACTCCATCCGGTGTTGACCTGGGAAGTGGTTCTTTTGAGGATCTGGATCTTCCCTCGGTAGCTATCATTACCGGGGATGGAGTCAACGCCTACGAAGCGGGGGAAGCCTGGCACCTGCTCGATCAGCGGTACGAAATGCCGACCACACTGCTGACTAAGCAGCGCCTGGCATCTGCAGATATCAGTCGATATAGTGCCATTGTAATGGTTGACGGAAGTTATAGTGATATCTCAAACCAAACGACCCGGAAGTTGAAGGAATGGGTGCGAAGTGGAGGCACCCTTTTAACGATCAAAGATGCGGTGGAATGGGCCGAGCGGAGCAAATTGGCCAAAGTGGAATTTGTGGAGGAAGAGAACAATGATGAACAGGCACCCGATCCCAAACCTTATGCCAACATGAGCAGAAACCGGGGAGCTCAGTATATCGGCGGTTCCATTTTTAATGCTGAACTGGATCTCACTCACCCACTGGGATACGGGTATAATGATGCTGAAATCACCGTTTTCAGGAACAGTACGCTCTTTATGGAGAAGGCTGAAAATCCCTATGCCACACCGCTGCGGTATAAAGAAAATCCCCTGGCCAGCGGGTATATTTCAAATGAGAACAGCGAGAAGTTGAGCGGCACAGCGGGAATCATAGTCAGCAGCCTTGGCAGTGGTAATGTGATTGCGATGACCGACAACCCCAACTTCCGTGCTTTCTGGTATGGCACTAATAAGTTGTTTGTGAATGCCATCTTTTTCGGAGAAACGATCAGTGGAGCATCTACGAGCAGGTATTAGAAGGGTTCACTTATAAAGGTCAAAGGCCTCTCAGCAAGGCAAACAGCCGTTGATACTTTCTCTAAATTTGATCAACGGTTTCGTTCCTCGCGAGATCTCCGACAGCTGTCGGAGGTGTGGGATGACTGAGTGCTTTTATAAGCTTATCACTATAAATCCATCTCCACACGGTAGGTTTCTCCAAATTCAGTGATGGTTACCGGGTGATCAAAGACCGAACTTACCACTTCCGAAGTAAGCACTTCCTGTTTGGGACCGGAATAAGCTGCCCGCCCATCCCTTAATAAAATTACCTTTTGGATCTCCGGAATCACCTCCGAGACATGGTGCGTAACGATAATTACGGTGGTCCCCTCTTGGGCAATATCCTGGATAAGCTTCAGGCAGTTTTGCCGGGCCACGAAATCGAGCGCCGTCGTGGGTTCATCCAGTATAAGCATGTCGGGATTGGTAACCAGTGCCCGCGCTATGAGCACCCGCCGTTTCTCTCCAGCCGACATCTGGTTCAGGATACGGTCGGCCAGGTAAGTGGATTCGATCTTTTCAAGGGCCTGTGCAGCTTTTTCACGCATTTCGTCAGTGGTATCGTAGTGCTCAAACAGCTGCATGCTGGAGAAAAAACCGGACATTACCACCTCGCGTCCGGTCAGGTAGCCTTTCTTCAGGTTGTGGACAATTTCGTATTCCAGGTCGGCGGACACGATGCCGATCCGTTTTCGCAGTTCCGAGACCTTCCAGCGATGCTCACCGAACACCCGGATCACGGGCTTTCCGTCCTTTGGTGCCAGTGGGTGTAGTTGGTGCGTCAAAAGCTGAATCAGGGTTGACTTTCCCGAACCGTTGGGTCCCACGATGGCGGTATGCTCCAACTGGTTGATAGCCAGGGAAAAATGGTCCATCACTTTGTTGTCCCCGCGGTAGACGGTGGCGTTGTTTACTTCTAAGATGGGTTGCTGGTGGGAATTATTCATGTTATAAATGCTATCGGACGATATATAATGTAATGATTATTTGTACCTTAAAATCCCCCGAGAGATTAAACTGTTATATCATCAAAAAGCTCATCCAGTGACACTGGTAACTGTATAATCTGTTCTCTTGCCGGTACCTCTTGGAGGTTCAGTGAAACATAGTCCCGAATATCAAAATTTTGAGGATCACTTTCAGAATAGATCGTGGCATTTGGTGAGGTTTCTTCTGCCAGCAGATCGAGATTTACCTCTATGAGTCCCACGTTCAGCTTGTTACGGTTGAGGACTGCCACAAGCCGGGTGCCGCCAAACGGTGTCCCGTGGAGCCCTAAAGCCACCCGGTGGTTACTTTTGACGTTAAAAATACAGAAATAGTGCGCAAGTGGCAGGTCAGTGGGACTGTTGTTGAACTCAATGAACTGCCCTTGGCCACTTTCTGCTCTCCAGATAGCGTTGAGCATGGTAGTCAACCACTGCCGCAATCCCGAATCGGTTGTATTTTTACCGGCAAACCCCCGTTCCTCCCAATAATGAAATTCCCGCTCAGGATGCCGGGATGGTATTTTCAAGATTTCGGGTGGTTCTTCCAGGCGTTCCGGTTTGTTTTGTTCTGAAGTGCGATACCAGAAATCGTTGATTCCGTTACTCATCAGCAGGTATGGCGCGTTTACCGAGCGGTTGTATCGTGCCGTTTGTTCAGCCACTTTTTCAGAGATCGGGACGCTCTCTGCCTTGCATTCAATAAGGATCCTGGGCTCAAAATTCTGGTCATAGCAGATAATATCGGTGCGCCTTTGTGTCTGGTCTTTTGGTCGCAGTGCTTCTTCAGTTGATATCCTGTGCTTCGACCACCCGGCGTCAATGAGTGCCTCTATAATACGGAGACGAACCCGCTCTTCCGGTCTATTTTTGAGCGCTTTTTTGTGGATGGGATTCCAAAGCCGTTTTTCGTTTTCCCTCCATACTACCTGGGGAAAGTGATGTTGGGCTAAACCGGGCATACGGTTATGAATTTGATTCAATATTCAGCTCTTATTGTAGAGATTTTTTTTAAACGAGCAAACTATTTAGCGAATTAGGAATAAGATGGGGTTCACCTCCAAGGTGGGCTCCACATCTTGGATTGAATCCAAGATTTAAACTAACTGAGGGATTGCTTACTTCCGGCCTCGGTAAAGCTTCCTGGGATGGCTTATAAATCACAAGGTCGAGCAGATTAAGAATTGTTCGAGACAGTTGGCAAGTGTTGAGCGAAGCTGAGTTCTTTCAATAAATAAAAAGAAAACCCTCCAAGGGTTAAGCACCTTGAAGGGCTGTAAAGAAGAATTAGTTAGCCTCAACCTTTTCGCCGTTCTCCTTGTCAATCTGGCGGTTAATCATAAGCTGCTGGATGATGGAGACAACGTTGTAGATCAGGTAGTAGAGGCTGAGTCCCGCTGCAAAGTTGTTGAAGATAAACAGCAGCATCACGGGCAGCAGGTACTGGAACATCTTCATCTGGCCGGCGCCCATGCCTCCACCGCCACCGCCCATGCCACCACCCATTCCTCCGGTGATTTTACTTTGCGCTACCATGGCAGCAGACATCAGCAGCACGAAACCAGCAAGTTGATCGCCCAGAAACGGGATGCTGAACGGCAAACCCAGGATATAGTCGGGTGCAGAAAGGTCGGCTGCCCAGAGGAATTCCTCTTGCCGGATCATGATAGAGTTCTGGAAAAATCGCCACAGGGTAATCAAAATGGGGAACTGCAGGAGATTGGGCAGACAGCCGCCAAGCGGATTGACTCCTGCTTCTTTGTAGAGTTTAAGCGTTTCCTTCTGCTGTTTTTCCGGTTTATCCGAATATTTCTCCTGTATCTCTTTCATTTTCGGCTGCAGCTCTTTCATCGCCGCCATACTCTTATAGCTCTTCTTGGTCAGCGGATAGAGTACAACTTTTATCAAGATGGCAAACAGGATGATGCCCATCCCTATACTCATGTAGTCGCTTACGAATCCAAAGAATGGAATCACGATGAAGCGTACCAGTGGATCAGAGAACCACCGGATCCAGCTCCAGCCGACATCCACCATATCATAGGCTGCGGAATCAAACTTTTTCAGTGAATTATAGGCCAGCGGTCCTACATACATGCGATATTCGACCAGCCCGTTTTCAGGGATGTCACTTTTGATATAAGACTCGTAATGGTGGCGCGTATTGGGGTTATCCACAGCCCCGCTGACCTCCCCGATCAGCAGTGCCCCCTCGGTGGGCGTTTCGGGTTCAATGACCTGTGCGAAGAATTTCGTTCTCGTGGAGACCCAGTCGATATCGCCGTTGAAATTTCGTTCCTCGCGCCCGGCTTCGCTGATCAGCAGCTGTTCCATCTCGCCGCCCAGGTAGGCATAGGCAGAAGCCTGCGGCCCTTCAATCGTATGATCTTTTTCCGTAAAATTGATTCTTGGCTCCCATCCGAAGTCCACTGTACCGCCAATAATATTGCGATCCAGTCCAGAGAATTCGATGGAAAGATCCATTTCGTAAGAATCGCCCCTCAGGGTATAGGTGTAGAGGATCTGGCCACCGTTTTCCAGGTTTAGCGCGTACTGCAGTTCCCTGGTTTCCCCCTCCTCAAGTTGCAGTGTACTACCTTGCGTTACCTGCTCAAAGAGGATATCGCTCGTCTCGACATTATAATTCTCATTCGAAAGGAAGCCCAGTGTGTAGGCAGACTGCGTAGTGTCGGCAATCATCTGCACCGGCTGGTGGTTCCAGGTTTCGTATCTTTTGAGCGTAAATTTAGCGGGTCCCGCCCCCACGTTGGTGAACTCTACCGTGTAAAGCGGGGTTTCTACCGTCACTTTCGCAGTGTCTGATACCCCGGACTGCCCGAACATGCCCATTTCACTGGGCTCCTCCTCGTCTCCACGGAGGGTCTGTTGTCGGGGTTGCTGCTGTTGCTGTCCGGTATCGGGATCTGTTTCAGTAACTTGTTGTCCCTGCTGCCGGGCTATGGAGTCGGCACTGGCCTGGGCGGCAGCTATGCTATCCTGCCTTGCCTGTTCAGCCTGCCTGCGTTGCATCTCCTCTTGCGTGGGCATGGTAAAATAAAACCACGCCAACATTATGAGAAAGATTAGAATGAGTCCGGTTGCTGTATTACGATCCAAAGTTATCCTTTTTCAGGTTTTGTAAATTCTTGTTTTGATTTGGGAACGGGATCAATGCCACCTTTGCTCCAGGGATGACAGCGGGCAATACGCTTGATGGTAAGCCAGCTTCCCTTGAGGGCGCCGTGCTCTCGCAGTGCTTCTATACCGTATTGACTACAGGTGGGATGATACCTGCAACTGCTGGGCAGATAAGGAGAGATAATCAATTGATACAGACGTACAAGTCCGATTAGCAGGTACTTCATGAACCCGGTTCGATCAATGGGAGAAGGTGTTGTTGGGTTCGCTGGAGCAGGTCAATCACCTGGTCCTGAACCGCGTGAAATTCCATTTCAATGGTTTTGGCCATCAAAACGCCGTGAAAACTATATGATGTTCGTTCAAAAAGGGGTGTCAAAATATGTTGATTAAGCCGATAGGCTTCCCGAAGCAAACGTTTCACTCTGTTTCTTTTTGTTGCCTTGCCGAGGGTTTTTTTAACAATAAATCCCATCAGGCAACCATCATTGAGATCAGAATAGATGCGAAAACGCAGGTCTACTAACTCGTTTCGAAATGTCGTGGCCCCGGGTTGAAAGAGGCGCTGAAAATTTTTTCGCCCCCTCAGGATTTTAGCTCTAGGCAAGCTAAAATCCCTGTTGGTGGACGATGATAATTCGTTACTTCGGTCCTTTTTCATCACTAACGGTTGCGCTGTGTCGTCCCTTCTTTCGCCGACGTTTCAGCACTTTTTTACCGTTTTTGCTACTGTTGCGCTTGCGGAATCCATGCTTATTTTTCCGCTTGCGACTGCTTGGTTGATACGTGCGTTTCATGGTGAAACAATTCTTTTATGAAAACTCCAGTTTAAAGAGACCCATAACATAAGGATTTAATAGGACAATAAGAACCCCTAGTTATCGGTTTTATTGATCTGTGTTACCATAATGAATACGAACCGAATTTATTCTGTTAAATTCTCGATCGGTTGCAAATTGAATGTTAAAGGTTAAATGTTGTACGATGAGTTAATCTTCAACCTGCAACCTTGAACATCCAACCCTGAGTCAACAAAGCTCTAATCAATAATTTTCTTTATTATACATTAATTTGAACAGGGAATCGTTAAACTGTACCTTACAGAACTGTGATTTTGAATACCCCCAATTGATGCAATATGCTCGATAAAATTACTGATATTCTCACCAAAGTTTTTGGCTCTAAAAGTGAGCGCGATCTTAAGAAGATCTGGCCCATTGTGGATGAGATCAACGCTCATACCGAAAAGATGAAAGAGCTCTCGGATGAAGAGCTAAAGCAAAAGACAGAAGAATTTAAAGCCCAAATTCGCGAAGCCACAGCTGAAGTTGACGAAGAGCTGGAGGAGTCCAAGCGGAAGCTAAACAGCAATGAAGAGGACCTGACGGTTGGCGAGCACCGAGAGCTCACCGAGCTGGTTGATACGCTGGAAGCGGAACGCAATGATATTGTGGAGGAGGTTTTGGACGAAATTCTTCCCGAAGCCTTTGCCGTGCTGAAAGACACCTGTCGCCGCTTCTTGGGCAAGAAATGGATGGTCGGCGGAAGCGAAAACGAATGGGGAATGGTTCCCTATGACGTGCAGCTCGTTGGTGCTATTGTGCTTCACCAGGGACGCATCGCCGAGATGAAAACCGGTGAAGGTAAAACGCTGGCAGCTATCTTTCCCGCCTACCTGAATGCGCTGGCGGGCCGTGGCGTACATATCGTTACAGTAAATGATTACCTGGCCAAACGTGACGCCGAGTGGAATGAACCTATTTTTAATTTCCACGGGCTGGAAGTGGACTGTGTAGACCTTTACAAGCCCAACTCAGAGCAGCGTCGCAAAGCCTACCGCGCCGACATCACCTACGGAACGAATAATGAATTTGGATTCGACTACCTGCGCGACAATATGGTGGTCAGCTCCGAACAGATGGTACAGCGCGAGCACCACTACTGCATTATCGATGAGGTCGACTCTATCCTGATCGACGAGGCACGTACTCCATTGATTATCTCCGGTCCCGTGCCGCAGGATACGCAGTCGCATAAGTACGAAGAGCTGAAACCCCGGGTGGAATCGTTGGTTCGAGCCCAGAAAAAGCTGGTGGCAAGCTTGGTAAAAGAGGCACAGGAGCACCTCGAAGAGGACAATGAAGAGGCCGCTGGACTGGCACTGTACCGGGCACAACGCGGATTCCCAAAAAACCGCCAGTTCCGCAAGATGATGCAGATTCCTGCAAACGAACGGCTGGTGCAGCAGACGGAGGCATTTTACCTGCAGGATAATGCCCGCCGCCTGCCGGAGGTTGACAAGGAGCTCTACTATGCGGTGGATATGAAGCAGAATGCCATCGAGATGACCGAAAAAGGCCAGGACTTTATCACCAAGTCGGATGAGGACAAGGATTTCTTCGTGATCCCCGATATCGGAACGGAAACAACCGATATTGATGAAGAAATTGAGGAGCTGGAGAAGGAGAAGATCGAAGAGATCAAAGCCAACGATGAGTTCAGCGAGGAGTACAAAGAGAAGAAAATTAAGGAAGCAAAGGAAGAGGTAGAGCAGGAGCGTGAGCGAAGGTTTAATGAGCTGCGTCGCACTTTTTCCGAGCGAAGTGACCGCATCCACACCGTCAATCAGCTGTTGAAAGCTTATACTCTTTTTGAGCGCGAAGAGGAATACATCGTGCAGGAGGGTAAAGTTCAGATTGTTGACGAACATACAGGTCGTGTTCTCTCCGGACGACGTTATTCCGATGGACTCCACCAGGCGATTGAGGCCAAGGAGGATGTAAAAGTAGAAGCCACAACGCAGACCTACGCCACCATTACTCTGCAGAACTATTTCCGGATGTACCACAAACTGTCCGGTATGACTGGTACGGCGGCCACCGAGGAGGGCGAGTTTACCGAAATTTATGATCTGGATGTCGTCGTTATTCCAACCAACGAGCCGGTGATCCGTGATGACAAGGAGGATCTGGTATTCCGCACGAAACGGGAGAAATACAATGCGGTGATTGAAAAAATCCAGGAGTATCACGACAAGGGGCAACCGGTGCTTGTGGGTACCACCAGCGTGGATGTTTCGGAGACAATCAGCCGGATGTTAAAGCGGCAGAATATTCCGCATAATGTGTTAAACGCCAAGCAGCACGCCCGCGAAAGTGAGATCGTAGCCCAGGCCGGTAATCCCGGCGCGGTGACGGTGGCAACCAACATGGCGGGTCGCGGTACCGATATTAAATTGGCGCCCGGTGTGCGCGAGAAGGGTGGCCTGGCAATTATTGGTACCGAGCGGCACGAATCCCGGCGCATTGACCTGCAGCTGCGCGGACGTTCGGGTCGACAGGGAGATCCCGGCGAATCTCAGTTCTATGTTTCGCTTGAAGACGACCTGATGCAGCTCTTTGCCTCCGACCGCGTGGCCAAAGTGATGGATCGGCTCAACTTTGAAGAGGGCGAAGTCATTACACACTCCTGGATCACCAAGTCGCTGGAGCGAGCCCAGAAAAAAGTAGAGCAGAACAATTTCAGTATTCGTAAAAAGCAGCTGGAATATGATGACGTGCTGAACAATCAGCGTGAAGTAATCTATGCCCGCAGAAAGCACGCGCTTGAGGGCGATCAGCTCCGCAGCGATATCTACGAAATGGTGGAAGATCTCGTGGAGCGCGTGGTAGACGAGCATTTTCCTGAAGGAGAATTTGAAAAGCTCAGGGAGGAGATTCTTCGGTTCCTGGCTGTGGATATTGAACTCGAGCCGGATGAAATGAAACAGATGCGTGAAGACGGTCTGATCGATCACATCATTGACAAGGCGTTCGAGGCGTATCGCAAGAAAGAGGAGATGATTGCCCAGCCGTTGTACGAGGTGATTAAGAATATCCAGGAGTCGGATGCCGAAAACAAACCGACCAAGGTGCAGGTTGTCTTTACTGACGGAATCCGCCGCATGCGTGTGGTCGTGGATGTAGATCGCGCCATGGAAAATGAGGGGCACGAGGTAGCCCGTGCGCTTGAACGAACGGCTATCCTCTCCACCATTGATGACAAATGGATGGAGCACCTGCGTGAGCTGGATGCCGTGAAGGAGGGTATCGGTCTGCGCGCGTTTGGACAGAAAGACCCTTTACTTGAATACAAGCGCGAGGCGTTCGAGATGTTCAAGCAGCTTGTAGACCAGATCAACCAGGAAGCGATATCTCTGATCTGGAAAGCGATACCCGAAATGCAGGCCGACCAGCAACCGATGAAACAGGCCAAGAAGCAGAAAGCCAAAGTTGATGTAAACCGAGCCAAAACCCAGCATGCCGATTCCACAAACATGGGGTTCAAAACGGGGCAACAAAATGGCGGTCAGCAGCAACAGCAGGGTGACAAAAAGCCTGAGCCGGTTACTGTTGAAGAAGAGCCCGGCCGAAACGATTACGTGAAAGTGCAGAATATGAACACCGGAAAGGTGATCGATATCAAGTGGAAGAAGGCTAAGCGAATGATTGAAGATGAGGGATGGATCCTCATTGAAAAATAGTTATTGGTTATCGGTTATTTGTGGAGTGATTAATTCAAATAACCCATAACTAATCAATCAATAACCAATCGGATGGACGTACTGGGCATAGACATAAGCAGTTCGGGTATCAAGGGGCGGATCGTGGATACAGAAAAGGGAGAACTGCTTTCCGACCAATTTAGTACTCCTCCTCTCGATGAGACTGCACCCCACAAGGTGCTGGCACGGTTCCATGATGTAGTAAACAAGCATTTCAGGTGGGACGGGCCAGTGGGATGTGCATTCCCCGCCGCAGTAAATCGTGGAGTTGTACTCTCTACAAAACGAATTGAAAATGCCTGGGTTGACGCTGATGCCTCTCAGCTTTTCTCCGAAATCATCGATAATCCGGTCTCGGTGATCAATGACTCTGACGCTACCGGCATCGCAGAAATGCGGTTTGGATCAGGGAAAAATCACCATGAGGGTACCATTATTGTGCTTACAGTAGGTATTGGGATCGGCTCTGCACTTTTTCGTGATGGTTTGCTGGTGCCAAACACGGAACTTGGATTAATTGAGATGAAGGGCGTTACCCTGGAGCAATATGCCTCCAATAAAACTCGTAAAGAGGAGGGTATTCGTAAAAAAACCTGGGGTAAACGCTTGCAGGCTATATTGGAGAAGCTGGAAACTGTTTTTCACCCCGACCTTTTTATTCTCGGCGGAGAGTTAAGTAAAAAAGCCGAAAAGACGTTTCCCTACATTAGAGTGAACACCGGTTTCAAGGCGGCGAGTTTTCTCAACGACGCCAGTATTGTGGGTGCCGCCATCGTTGCCTCTACTGAAACCGAGGAGGTTACTTCCTCGTAATTTTTCTCTTCCAGACTCTCAAAAAATTTGAAGACCAATCCACCTCTTTTGATTATTATTTTTTGTAGTTGCTTCATTGCTGCCAATCAACAGAAAATAAAGCATTAAAATTTTCTATAAGTAGAATTAAATCACTTATTTATTACTAAATTTGTTTTTACTTTTGTAAAAGAGAGTCTCCCGCTCGTACAGAAAGTTGAGATCAGGGAGTAAAATTTAGACATCCTCGCTTGTCTTATTTCGGCCACAATGGCCAGGTAATTAAAATATTTATGTTAGAGAGGTAGGTTTAGAGGATGATTAAGATTATTGTCAGCGCTGAAGATATACTGCTAAATGAGAAGATACGAAGGTTGATGACAGAGGGGCCGCTTCAAACAAGGGTAATAGGGAGCGTACGCCACACACACGAGCTCATTGATATGTTGGAGCAGGAGCTGCCAGACATAATTATTCAACATGTTGGCTCCGGTGGAACCCCTAAATTAGATGCCATTTTTCAAGTTACCCATTCATACCTGGGGTTGCCCATACTTGCGGTGGGATCGGGCTTCGATGACGAAATAATTGCTGAAATTATCAAGGCGGGTGCCATGGGCTTCCTGGAGGTTAGTCAGCTCGATACAGTCCTGGCCGCTGCGGTAGATATGCTGGTGAGTCAAAAACACACCTATGTTAGCAAAGCGGTGGCTCAGAAACTTTCAGAAGAAATTCAAATGCTCAATCTTATGGCCCGCCAGCAACGGCTATCGGAACGGGAATTCCAGGTGATGAAGATGATAGCAAGGGGGCTAAGTATGAAAGAGATTGCTGAAGAACTTTCCGTGAGTGTGCGAACAATTTACACCTATCGTGCCAGGTTAATGGAAAAAATGGGACTTAAATCCAATGTTGCCATTCGGCATTATGCGCTGGGCCGATTTCTAATTGAAAAAGATGAGGTGAAGGATTAAAGCAATTCTATTTTCATCTCACTAGCTCTCTTGAAGTAGTATCTTATCGCAGAATCCCATTCTGTCTTTCAGGTTGACGGAGGGATATCCAATTTTGGCATCTTGCTTTGGATATATAGTGTTCATTGGTGAAAAGTTGTAAATAAATCTGTGTGATTTACGCCAATGAGTTTCCTCTTTTATTTTAGTTTTTCAAGGACTAAAATTTCTGGAGAGGGTGAAAGAGTCGGTATACTACAAATTTTCGCCTATTTCTATTGTTAGCTGAGGATAGTTTCGGTATTATTTTAAGCAGAAGAGATCCAGATATTGGAGGGATCCAGGCTGTTAGTTTTTGTCTTTTCTATATAGAATAAATTATATATGTTCTTTATACACTTATTAGCTGGGATCGTTTTGGGGAAAACGGGATGCGTTTATATCCAGCCTCAGTTTTTTTAACCTTCTACAACCAAATTAAATCTGATATGAAAACTTTAAAAGGATGGATATTACTGTCCATTACAGCACTGATATTTGCAGGTTGCCAATCAGCTGAAAAACAAATAGTCGATGATGGTCCTGGTCCGATACAGGTTTTGTTTTTAGGCCATGATAGTGAGCATCATAACTCCGAGGCCTACGCGCCGCTGTTGGCCTCTGGCCTGGCCGATGATGGCATTCATTTCACATATACGGAAGATCCGGCAGACTTAAATGAAGAGAATCTGGCCAAGTATGATGCCCTCATGCTTTACGCCAACCATGATTCCATCACCACCTCACAGGAACAAGCGCTTCTCGATTTTGTAGCAAGTGGTCGCGGTTTCCTACCTATTCATTCCGCCAGTTATTGTTTTAGAAATTCAGAAGCTTTTGTAGAACTGGTTGGTGCGCAATTTATGGAGCACGGCACCGGCACTTTTACCGCCGAAATAGTAAATAGCGATCATCCCGTCACCGACGGTCTTTCCGAATTTGAAACTTGGGATGAAACCTATGTTCACGACAAGCACAATCAAGACCGCACCGTGCTGATGGAGCGGGAAGATGAACCGTGGACCTGGATCCGCACTCATGGCAACGGACGAGTATTTTATACTGCCTACGGTCATGACGAGCGAACATGGTCAAATGAAGGATTTCATGAACTGGTAAAAGCCGGAATTGTTTGGTCCGTAGGCGACCAGGTGCGCCAAAATTGGGAACAGTTTGAGGAAACAATTCCGCAACTGACCTATGAAGACCGGGAGACGATCCCCAACTATCGCCAGGTGGATCCGGCCCCAAAATATCAGCTGCCGCTTTCCCCCGAAGAGTCCAAGAAATTGACGCAGGTCCCAGTGGGATATGAGCTGGAACTGTTTGCCTCCGAGCCAGACATCATCAATCCCATTGATATGACCTGGGATGCGCAGGGTCGCCTTTGGGTGATCGAGACCGTGGACTATCCGAATACGGTTCGTGAAGAAGATGGAACCGGGGATGACAAAATTAAGATACTTGAGGATACCGATGGTGACGGGAAAGCCGATAAAACCACGGTATTTGCCGAGAATCTGAATATCCCCACCAGCCTGGCACTGGTTAATGGCGGTGTGGTTGTTTCACAGGCTCCCCACTTCCTGTTTTTGAAGGATACCGACGGGGATGATAAGGCGGATGTCCGTGAAAAAATTATTACCGGCTGGGGAACTTTTGACACGCACGCCGGCCCCTCGCACCTGCAGTACGGTTATGACAATCAGATCTGGGGGACGCTTGGATACTCCGGTTTTGAAGGAACCATTGGGGGCGAAGAGTTTGAGTTTCGCCAAGGCTTTTATCGCTTTACCACCGATTTCGACAACATCGATTTCGAATACCTGACAGCTACCTCCAACAACACATGGGGGCTTGGCTTTAATGAAACTTTTGATGTGTTCGGTTCCACAGCCAATAACGAGCACCTGGTGTACATGGGCATTCCGCAGCGGTACTATGCTGATTATGAGTGGCCGGAAGGGACCGATCGCCAGCGCTGGAGTGCCGGACGCAAGAAAATTGACGGGCACTATGCCATGCACCCCATCACCCGAAACTACCGCCAGGTTGATGTCTTTGGTGGATTTACAGCCGCTTCCGGGTTTAAATTCTATACCGCGCGCCAGTTTCCGGAAAAATACTGGAACCGAATTGCTTTTGT
This sequence comes from Aliifodinibius sp. S!AR15-10, assembly GCF_031569985.1. Taxonomy (NCBI): domain Bacteria; kingdom Pseudomonadati; phylum Balneolota; class Balneolia; order Balneolales; family Balneolaceae; genus Fodinibius; species Aliifodinibius sp. S!AR15-10. Next base: position 25,911 of record NZ_JAMQKA010000047.1, read on the forward strand.
GAGTGAGCCCACGGGCAACCTGACCCACCAGGCAATTATTGAAGAAAACGGTGCGGGATATACGGAAAAAGATGGATGGAATATCCTGGCCAGCCACGACGAGTGGGTATCACCGGTACAAGCGAAAGTCGGTCCGGACGGTTCCCTTTGGATTCTTGACTGGTACAACTTCATGATCCAACACAACCCGACGCCGACTGTAGAACGAGCAGGCTGGGATGCTGAAAACGGGGCTGGAAATGCGCACGTCAACCCGCTGCGTGACCGCGAGCACGGCCGCATATGGCGTCTCACCTATACAGGATCTGAGCCCAGCGAGCCAATGAGCCTGAGCAAAGATGATCCAGATGCCCTTGTTGAAGCGCTTGGTAACGACAACATGTTCTGGCGACTCACCGCACAGCGTCTGCTGGTAGAGCGTGGCGAAACCGATGTGCTGTCCGATCTGTACGAACTAGTTGAAAATTCAGAAGTAGATGATATGGGGCTTAACACAGCGGCCCAGCATGCGCTCTGGACCATTCACGGTCTCGGTGCGCTAGACGGAAGTAACGAAGAAGCGATTAACGTGGCCACGGAAGCACTTCAGCATCCAGCCGCAGGAGTTCGAAAAGCAGCTATCAAAACGCTCCCTCGTACGGCTGAAACCAACAGTGCCATCCTGGAGTCAGGAGTACTTGAGGATGATGACGGTCACACACAGCTCGCGGCTATTCTCTCGACCATTGAAATGCCGGAAAGCGAGGAAGTGGGTGAAAAATTGTTCAGCCTGAGCCAGGATGAGAAGGTCGTTGAAGATGAGTGGCTTGCAGAAGCGCTCAAGTTGGCTGGCAATAAGCATGCTGAGGGATACAAAGCTGCTACTAGTAGTCAGCCCCAGTCAACTACTGAAGCTGAGGCATCTCAACCAGCTGCAGGAGATGTAAAGACTGTTCGGATTACTACAGTAGTAAACGAGTTGAAATTTGACATCGAAGACTTTACCGTAGAAGCTGGCCAGCAGGTAGAGATTGTATTTGAAAATCCCGATTTCATGCAGCACAACTTGCTGATTGTGGAACCCGGCGCCCTGCAAAAAGTAGGTGAGGCTGCAGATGAACTGGCGGCAAGCCCTGAAGGCAGCGATCAGCAATATGTACCTGATGTTCCTGAAGTGCTCCACGCCACCGACCTCGTCAATCCGAACCAGTCGGTTACGCTTTCATTCACTGCACCGGAAGATCCGGGAGACTATCCTTACGTTTGTACCTTCCCGGGCCACTGGAGAACGATGCAGGGTACGATGAATGTGGTTGCAAGTGGATCTGTACGATAATCTGAATAAATAAATTTAGTATAGTGGCTTTATCATTTGGCGTAAGTACGTGGGTTTGGACCTCACCCTTTAACAGCGAAACGGTCCAGTTATTTCCGAAAATCAAGAAGATGGGATTTGATGTGGTGGAAATACCCGTCGAGGATCCCGATCTGGTCGACGGCCCGAGGGTCAAGGAGTCCCTTCGGGAGCATGGCTTGGAGGCGGTGATCTGTGGGGCGTTTGGTCCCGGGCGGGATTTCACCAGTGATGACCCGTCAATCCACCAGGACTGCTTCGATTACATGGATGCACTGATGGATTTAGCCGATCAATTGGATACCGGTTTTGTAGCCGGACCGATGTACTCAGCAGTCGGAAAAGCCCGAATGGTTTCGCCTGAGCAGCGAAAAACCGAGTGGAAGCGGGCCGTTACAAACCTGCGTGAAGTGGCAAAGAAAGCCGACGATCGCGGACTGGAATTGGCCATTGAGCCGCTCAATCGTTTTGAATCTGACCTAATCAATACGACCGAAGATGCTCTGCGCCTGGTGAATGATATCGATCATGATGCGGCAAAAATTATGGTGGATGGATTTCATATGAGCATTGAAGAGCATAATCTTGAAGAGGCTATTAAGGTTGCCGGTGACAAACTTATCCACGTACAAGTATCGGAAAACTACCGCGGTACACCCGGTACCGGCCAGACGGACTGGGACAGCTTCCGCCGGGGGCTGGAAGCAATTGATTACAGCGGTTACGTGAATATCGAAAGTTTTACTTCAGACAACCAGGAATTGGCTGATGCTGTCTGTATCTGGAAGCCTTTTGCAGAGGATCAGGATCAGCTTGCGGAAGAAGGCCTGGCTTTTATCAAAGAAACCTTTAAAATAAATTAGGGACATCATTATGTCAGACAACCAAGTAAACATAGCAATCATCGGACTGGGATTTGGTGCGGAGTTCATCCCGATTTATCAAAAACATCCGCAGGCCAATATGTATGCCATTTGCCAGCGGACGGAAGCCGACCTCAATGAGGTGGGGGATGCCTTTGATATTCCGGATGCCCAGCGCTATACATCCTACGAGGAGCTGCTGGCCGATCCGGACGTTGACGGGGTTCACATCAACACCCCGATTCAGCTGCACGCCGAGCACACGCTGATGGCCCTGCGGGCTGGCAAGCATGTGGCCTGCACCGTGCCCATGGCCACCTCGGTGCAAGACTGCAAAGAGATTGTGGAAACCGTCGAAGAGACCGGCCTGAAATACACCATGGCCGAGACGGTGGTCTACAGCCGAGAGTACCTGTTTGTGAAGGAGCTTTACGAAAAAGGCGAACTGGGCAGGATCCAGTACCTGCAGGCTTCCCACCCGCAGGATATGGAGGGCTGGCCCGAATACTGGCAGTACATGAAGCCGATGCACTACGCTACCCACGTGGTAAGCCCGGTGCTGGGTCTCACCGATGCCGATGCGGAGTACGTTTCCTGTTTTGGCTCCGGGAAGATCAGCGACGATCTGATCGAGAAGTCCGGCTCCCCGTTTGCCGTGGAGACTTGCCACATCAAGTTGGCCGACTCCGACATCTCGGCCCACATCTACCGCTCCCTGTTTGACACAGCGCGGCAGTACCGGGAAAGCTTTGACGCCTACGGCTCGAAAAAATCATTCGAATGGCCGCTGATTGAGGGGGAAGACCCGGTCATCCACACCGCCAAGAAGCCCGAGCCGGAGATCCCCGAGCGCGTGGAAGTGCCCGACTACGGCCACCTGCTGCCTGAAGAAATCCAGGAGTTCACCCAGGAAGGTGTATATGATGCCGACCAGCACGCGCACCTGTCGTTTATCCAAGGCGGTGGCCACGGCGGGTCGCATCCGCACCTGGCGCATGAGTTTGTGGACTCGATTGCCAATGACCGTGAGCCCTACCCGAACGCGCGTCAATCCGCCAACTGGACCTGCGTTGGACTGCTGGCACACGAGTCGGCGATGGACGGAGGCGAAATCAAACGCCTGCCGGAGTTTACCCTCTCAAAGTAGGTAGTTCGCAATAATTTTTATAATTATTATAAATGCATATAAAACAGTAAGTTATATCGACTTTGATGTATCATAGATAGCAATGATGTGTTTGTGGTGGGGGGCAAAATTGTCCCCCATCAACTTCACTTCGCCTACAACTCAATTCTTGGTTAGATAAGTGTTCGCAGCGTCAATTATTTCTAACCTATAATATTAGGACGATGAGTGACTCGAATGCGATTAATCGGCAACGATTGTTTTGGGGTATTTGTATTGCCCTCTTACCTACAGCGTTTTCGTTTGTACTTGTCAGTAATATTCTCAACCAACTGAAAACGGGATTCATCCTGACCAACGCACAGGTGGGATACATCGGGGGTGCTGCTCTCTGGGGTATGGCCGTCTCATTGCTAACAATTGGCCCATTCCTTGAAAAAATCGGGTTTCGAAAGTCAGCTATTGGTGCCTTCTTATGCCACTTGTCGGGGGTGACACTCTTTTTGGCAGCCGCCCCTTTTGAGGGAGAGCCCTTTGCTTTCTGGATCCTGTTCATGGGAGCCATCGGGTTTGGTGCCGGGAACGGACTGATCGAGGTGACAGGAAATCCGATGGTCGCAGCCCTGTTCCCCAACAACAAAACAACCAAGCTTAACCACTTTCATGCCTTTTTCCCGGGTGGAATGGTATTCGGTGGCCTGCTGGGTTGGGTAATGACCCAGACCGGAATGATCGGTGGGGTTAATATCGGACACTGGACACTTCAGATAGCCATTATCTATATTCCCATTTTTATTTACGGAGCCATGATTCTGCCAGAAAAGTTTCCAAAAACGGAGACAGCCGAGGCAGGTATTCCTACTGGAGAGATGGTTCGCTATACCTTAACCCATCCCCTCGTCTGGGGTCTTATTGTGTTGAAGATGATTACCCTTTCCATGGAGATGGGACCGAGCCGCTGGATTCCTGAAGTATTGCAGGCAGCGGGGGTGCATGGTATCCTGGTATTTGCGTGGATAAGTGGTTTAATGATGGTACTCAGAATTTTTGCCGCCCCGTTTGTGGAGAAATTTTCTCCCCCGGGCATGCTGTTTGGTGCATCTGTACTTACAGGTGCTGGATTACTGATGTTTGCCCTGTTTGAAACGGAAGTGGTTCAGATGATGATTGCCGCGACGGTTTTCGGTTGTGGCGTTGCTTTCTATTTCCCTACCATGGTGGGACTGATGAGTGAACGGTTCCCCAAAGCCGGTTCGCTCGGGATCGTCCTGCTGATAGGGATCGGTTTTGTTGCGGCCGGTGGTTCCAACGCGATTATGGGAGAGATTGCCGATGGTTATCTTCCGGACGGCCTCAATGAAGAACGAACTGTTTCTGTCTTCGAGCGTGTTGAGGAACGATTCCCCGAATATGTTGAAACGGCAGAAGCGGCGAGCATAGAAGAGCTGGCCGAGCTGGGCTATCGGGAAGTTGATGTTGAAAATGCATTGAATAGAACCCAGGCAGCGCTTGAGTATTATCGTACAAATAATGAGTTTGATGGAACGCTTACAGGCAATGCGCTGAGAGCCATTGTGGAGAGCGGTGTAAATCAGGAACAAGAGCTGATTACCGACGCCTCCCAGGTCTTGCGTCCTGCCGATAATTACGGCGGACGGATGGCTTTTCTTTGGATTGGTCCACTGGGCTTTGTGGTAGCTGTCGTCTTTTTAGTTATCTATCTAAATGACAGAAAAAAAGGTGGTTATAAAGCAGAACAATTAAAGAAATAAACAGGGGACTACTCGGCCCTGCAGCTAAATTTATATCAATTTATTTGCGATCTCGGTTCTACCGGGATCGCATTTTTTTGTCCTTCCTATAACTTTGTAGCTTGAAAATACTATGAGATAAATAGTTGCTTTGTGGGTGCTGTGACTACTTTAGGACATTTAGTACCAGTCAAATGAAATTTTTAACTAAATGGTTGAAACATTCATTTGGATCATTTAGTTTACGGGTGGAGTTGAGATAAAGGAAGCTAAACACGAAGATATCGAAAGGAGAAGAAATTCGATCCGAAATCTTAATCCAGCTCCAAAAAAAAATTTGAACTGAATCAACCAAATAGTTGAATCATATAGTTAGTATTTAAACTTAGAATTGATCACGAATGACTGCACAAGAAAAAGATACTGAAGAACTAATATTTGAGGCCGCATGTCGTGTCTTCCATCGCAAGGGATATGATGGTGCACGGATGCAGGAGATTGCAGATGAGGCGGATATCAATAAATCGATGTTGCATTACTATTACCGAAGCAAGGATAAACTTTTTACGATGGTTTATCAGCGGGAGATGAGCCGCTTCTTTCCCATCATTTTTAAAGTCTTGGATTCTGACATTCCCTTCGATGAAAAAGTAGAACGACTGATTACGGCATACTACTCTTTTTTGAGCAAAAACCCCCGGATTTCCCAATTCATCATCCATGAGATGAATCAAAACCCGGAGCGGCTGCGGAATTTTATCCGGGAACGAGGTATCCATCCTCCAAAGAAATTTTTGAAGCAGATCCAGGAGGAAGTTGACCGCGGTAATATGGACCCGATTGAACCGAAACAGCTTATGGCCAGCATCGTTGGGTTGATTCTCTTCCCTTTCCTGGCAGAGACGATGGTAAAAGGAATTTTTGAGCTGGATGAAGCGGGCTACCGTGATTTCCTGGAAAACCGAAAGGATTTTTTACTTGACTTCATTTTGAACGCAATTAACTATAAAAAACAATGAAGGTACTCACGCTAATTTTACTTTTTGCCTCTGCAGTTCAGGCAAACGCACCGGCTGACTCACTCAGCCTTCAGTATTGCTATACCCAGGCCAGCCAGAATTATCCTGTGGCAGAAAATATTGAACTGCAGCAGAAGATCACCGAGCTCAATCTCAAAGTTGCTGATACCGGTTATTATCCAAATGTTGAAGTCAATGGAAAGGCCAGTTACCAGTCCGAAGTTACCGAGTTTTCTATTCCTGGCGGCGGGGGTCCCCCGGCAGTCAGTAAAGATCAGTATGAGGCCTCTATGAAGGTGACGCAAAATATTTTTAAAGGCGGTGCTGTAGGCATTCGGAAAGAGCTGGAGCGGGCCAAGGGAGAGCAGCAGATCCATTCTTCAGAAATCGAGCTGCACCAGGTACGTAAACAGGTTGACCAGGTATATTTCGGCATTCTGTTGTCACAGCAGCAGCAAAAAGTAAACGCGTTGCTGATTGAAGATTTGAAAGAGCGAATCAAAACGGTTCGTTCACAGGTCGAAAATGGCGTTCTTTTGCCGAGCCAGCAACATATTCTGCAGGCAGAGCTTATAAAAGCGCACCAGGATTCAGCCACGATAGCCTCAAATGTTGATGCCGGTTACCAAGTATTGAGTGAGCTGATCGGGGAGGAAATATCGCCGGACATGGACCTGAGCTTGCCATCCCCCCGGGCGAACTACCAATCGCTGCAGCCTCGGCGCCCGGAATATGAACTCTTCCAGAGCACAGAGAAGACCCTCGAGAAGCAGATTGATCTTGCGTATACGAAAAAACTACCTAGTATTTCAGCCTTTGGTACGGGAGCATTTGGTCGGCCAGGGCTCAATTTCCTGAATGACGATTTCCACGAGTATTACATCGTTGGTCTACAGCTTCGCTGGAACCTCACCGACCTTTGGATCTCGGATACCGAATTGCAGGCACTGAAAGTACAGCAACAAAAAGTGGATCAAAATCGAAAAGCATTTACCCGGCAGTTGCAGGCTTCCCTGGATCGCATCGGGCAGCGTATCTCCTCGATCCGGGAAAACATAGAGCGGGATCGGGAAATCATTGCCCTGCGCGGGCAGATTGTAAAGGAAAGTGCGAGTCAGCTTGAAAACGGTATAATAACAGCAACGGAATATGTCACCGAATTAACACAGGCAAACCGCGCCCGGCTCTCGCTGTTTATCAACAGGGTGCAGCTGGCTGAGGCGCAGATTGAGTATGCCACAACACTCGGAGTACCAATTGAATAACGAATCGTTGACCCAGACGACATCGGTGGGATATGCAGTATATCCCTATTCTACACCTCGACAATCACCCAATAAAGCCAGCTTGATGGGATGGAAATTCTCATCAAGCTCTACCGAAAATCAGAACATAACCTACACGCCATGTACCTGATAAGCTCCAGGAAAGATATGAATGATGGCAGAATATTTGCGGAAAAAGACCGTATTGTGCAGTTCGGTGGGCTAGGCCAAGGACGGCCGATCACAAAAGACTGGTTCCTATCACAGCTGTCTTCCGAGAAAGTATTGGTGTTGGTGCATGGTTTTAACAACCCATTCCTGTACGCCGTGCGGGAATTCATGCTGGCCCGTGTGCGGATTCAACGATCTTTTGGGGACGAGTATGAGCATATTCTTGGATACACCTGGCCGTCCGGTTCCTCAGAATTTGATTATTTCCATGCCAAAAGAAATACCGGGGAGGCGGGCAACCGGTTTCGTACCTGGTTGAGATGGCTGACCAAGGCCGGTTGTACCATCGATATCATGGGACACAGTATGGCGGCACTGGTGGGATACAAAGCATTGCGTGAAGAAGCCGATATCAGAATTCGGAACCTGTTCTCCCTCGGGGCTGCAATCCCCACGGATATCTTGTTGAAGGATCAAAAAATGGGGCCTTTGCTGGAAAAAGTTCATTGTTTCTACGCGTTCCACAACCGGAATGACAGTATCCTTAAATATGGCTTTCGCCTGGTTGAATGGAAAAAGGCGCTGGGCTATGCCGGTCCCTCTCACCAGCAGGATCTGCTCAAAAGGCATGCTAAGATCAATGTTATCGACTGCAGCGGAGTGGTTCAAAATCACACCGACTACCTCCACTCTCCCTCTGTGCTCCAACTGATTTCCCAGCTTTTGAAAGGCTATAAGATTGGGCAGCATACCCGCCTTTCCGACTATGTCTCGATGCCGAGCAGTGCCGAGCAGATTGAGAGCAGATATGCCATGGCATCACAAATTTAGGTAAAGAATCATCTAAGAAACTCAATAACTCAAAATACAGAAACATGAAAGTGCAGAAAGAAAAAGACAACAGTAGAAACGGGAGGAGAATCCCTTCCATATTCACAATCTTGTCCCTTTTGATGCTTGTTGCATCGGGGTGCGCTACAAATGATATTTCTGATGCCTACGGCCAGTTCGAGGCAACAGAAACGACAATCTCGTCTGAGATGAGCGGTAAGCTGCTGCAATTTACACCAACAGAAGGTGACAATATCCAGGCCGACCGCCAAGTAGGCTATGTGGACTCCACGCGGTTGTCACTTCAGAAGAAAGAGCTGGAGGCACAGCTGGAATCGATCCGTGCGCGTATCACCAATATAAATGCTGAAGTTGAAGTTCAACAGGCAGAGTTATCGTTGGCAGAAACGAATTTGAATCGGCTGCAGGCACTCCAGAAAGATGGCGCCACGACCCAGCAAAAGCTGGATGATGCGGAGGCACGGGTTCGAACTATCCAGAAGCGGATTAATGCCCTTCAGACGCAGAAACAGTCGGTACGGGCGGAGATCAACGCCACACAGGCCCGCATTGAACAGGTCAACGATCAGATTGCGGATGCACTGATTATTAACCCAGTGAACGGCACTGTTCTGACAACGTTTGTAGAACCTTATGAACTGGTGCAGCGAGGACAGCCGCTCTACCGAATTGCCAATCTCGATACCCTGATCCTACGTGTGTATGTGGATGGAGCCCAACTTCCAAGTGTTAAACTTGGGCAGCAGGTAGAAGTCTTGGTGGACAAAAATGCCGAGGAAAACCAGTCGATGAGGGGACGGGTTAGCTGGATCGCTTCGGAGGCGGAATTTACCCCGGAGCAGATTCAAACCAAGGAAGAGCGTGTGACACAGGTGTACGCAGTGAAGGTCCGTGTGCCCAATCACGATAGTACACTGAAAATTGGAATGCCGGGTGAGGTGAACTTTTAGCCACAGATATGCACAGGTTATAATTGATTTAATTAATGTTATCTGTGAAAATCTGTGGCCATTAAGCATGAAGAAATTATGAGCATTGTAAGCATTCAAAATTTGACAAAGACCTACGGCAAGGTTACTGCCCTGGACGAGATTTCGGTTGAGATCCGGGAAGGTGAGCTGTTCGGCTTCATCGGTCCGGATGGTGCCGGGAAGACGTCGCTCTTCCGGATATTGACAACGCTGCTGAAACCGGATTCGGGAAAAGCTAGTGTGTTGGGATACGATGTGGTGGATGACTATCGCCAGATACGTCCCCTACTCGGTTATATGCCCGGCCGTTTTTCGCTGTACCAAGACTTGAGTGTAAGAGAAAATATGGACTTCTTTGCCTCGGTCTTTGGCACTACGCTGGAGGAGAATTATGACCTCGTAGCGCCGATATATAGCCAGCTAGAAAAGTTTGAGTCGCGACTGGCCGGGGCACTTTCGGGCGGGATGAAGCAGAAGCTGGCGCTGAGTTGCGCCCTGATCCACAAACCGGAGCTGCTAATCCTGGATGAGCCCACCACCGGTGTAGATGCGGTATCGCGACAGGAGTTTTGGGAGATGCTTCAGCACCTTAAATCGCAGAATATCACGATTATCGCGTCTACCCCCTATATGGATGAAGCCGAGCAGTGCGATCGTGTGGCCCTGATAGATGAAGGCCATATCCTGAAGATTGATACCACTGACAAAGTTGTGGCGGCCTTTAAAAAACCACTGCTGGCCGTGAAGGCCGACAATCGATACCGACTGCTGAAAAAGCTCCGGGATTACCCGCATGCCCATTCGGTGCAGCCTTTTGGAGAATACGTGCACTACACCGACCAGCGGGAGCAGCCACAGCCGGAAGCGTTGCGACAATATCTCTCGGAGACTGGATTTACAAACATCGAAGTCAAACCGGTACAGCCGGACATCGAGGACAGTTTTATGGCATTAATGCAGGAGGAGATGGTATGAGTCAGAATGAATTGGCCATACAGGCAACCAATTTAACCCGAATATTTGGGGATTTTACCGCGGTCGACCAGATCACCTTTGAGGTCGGCCAGGGAGAGATCTTCGGCTTCCTGGGGGCAAACGGTGCCGGCAAAACCACGGCGATACGGATGCTCATCGGGCTACTGGCTCCCACCTCTGGTGAAGCGAAAGTAGCTGGTTTCGATGTGTACACGCAGGCGGAATCGATCAAGAAACGGATCGGCTATATGAGCCAGAAGTTCTCGCTCTATGAGGATTTGACCGTGTGGGAAAACATCCGGCTCTATGGCGGCATTTACGGGCTCCCCTTCAAGCAGATTAAACAGAAGGCCGACGATTTGTTGCAGACACTGAGCCTGAGTGAGGCCCGGGACAAGCGGATCGGATCCCTGCCGCTGGGATGGAAACAGAAGCTGGCGTTCTCAGTTGCGGTCATGCACAACCCGGATATTGTATTCCTTGATGAGCCCACCGGCGGGGTCGACCCGATCACACGCCGCCAGTTTTGGGAGCAGATCTACAAGGCCGCCGAAGAGGGCACAACGGTGTTTGTGACGACCCACTACATGGATGAGGCCGAATACTGCGATCGCGTTTCCATTATGGTAGACGGTCGGATTGAAGCGCTGAATTCTCCCGCCGGTCTGAAAAAGGAGTTTGAGGCTGAGGATATCGAGGAGGTTTTCATCCAGCTGGCACGTGGTGCGAAGCGCGGTGAACAGTGACCGGTTTTACAGTGTGTCAATATACAGTTACCAGTTATGAATAATCTTAAGCTTAATTCTTATTTCATGCGGCTTTTCTTGAGTATGGTGTATAGGATCTTAGCCAGTTCGTCGGCATCCTCGTGCATGCTTTCAAAGGTTTTGTCATCAATGAATCCGGTGTCATTCAAAAGGGATAACCAGTATTTGGTTTCAAGACATTCTTTGTACGAAATAAAAAGTTTGGCAGAAAAGTCTGCTTTTGAGATTGCACCATTAGCTTCTGCTATATTGGCACAAATACTGGTGCCTGATTTAAGAAGCTGTTTAGATAAAACAAACTCCTTCTTTTCATCGCTTAGGAACTGATAGGCTTTAACGATCCTAATTGAAAAAGCATATGATTTCTTATACAAATTATTATCCATCACTAACCTCATTGTTATTTAAAGGGAGACTAGGTGATATAGATCACTTTCAAAGTGATTCCTTACAAAATAAATTAGAAAAATTGTTCAACTGTACATTGACACACTGTTCCCTGATAATTGACACACTGTAAACTGACACATGCATTCATTCAAAGGTTTTGTTATAAAAGAATTTCGTCACATCCTTCGGGACACCCGTACCCTGTTGATCCTGTTTGGGCTGCCGATTGTACTGCTACTGATGTTTGGTTACGCCGTGCGCAATGAAGTGAATGATGCCCAGGTCGCGATCCTGGATCATTCCAAAGACGAGATTACGCGACAGCTGATCCAAAAGCTGCAAGCCTCCGACGAGCTAAATATTACTACATATCTTGAGTCAAATGACCAGATCGATCCCGCCTTCCAGGCTGGCAGCATCAAGCAGGTGATTGTCTTTGAGAAGGATTTCAAACAAAAAATGCAGCGTGTGGGACAGGCCGACCTGCAGATCATCACGGATGCAAGCGAGCCCAATATTGCGGGACTGGTGCAGCAGTATACCCGCGCAATCGTGCAGAGCTGGCGGCCTGAAAATGCGATGGTGTCGGGGGCAAATATCGGCATACAGCCAACGGTACGGATGCTGTTTAATCCGCAGCTGAAAAGCGTTTACTATTTTGTGCCCGGCCTTATCGCTGTAATCCTGATGATGGTTTCGGCGCTGATGACCTCGGTTTCTATCGCACGTGAAAAGGAGACCGGTACGATGGAAATTTTACTGGTTTCGCCACTAAAGCCTCATCACATTATTGTAGGGAAAGTGATCCCCTACCTGGTGCTTTCGGTGGTGAATGTGATAACCGTGCTGGTGGTGGCGGATGTGGTGTTTGGCGTGCCGTTCCGAGGATCTGTGCTGTTTTTCCTGTTTGTCTCCCTGTTGCTGATCTTTTCAGCCCTTGCGCTCGGGGTCCTGATTTCAACAAAAGCGGAAGACCAGCGGACCGCGATGATGGGCTCCCTGATGGGTACGTTGTTGCCCACGTTCCTTCTTTCGGGATTCATCTTCCCGGTGCAAAGTATGCCACAGGTTTTGCAGTGGTTCAGCCACGCGGTGCCCGCCAAGTGGTACCTGATTACCGCCCGCGGCTCCATGCTGATGGGGACCGGTTTTGAATACCTCTGGTTCCCGATAACTATCCTGGCGGCCATGACCGTGGTGCTGGTATTTGCTGGCATCCGGAATTTCCACGACAGGCTTGAATAAGTTAACGGCTCTGAGCCATCAGCTATCAGTTTATTAAAAGGCTATCATTAAACTGTCTGCTCAAGGCTGACAGCTGATAGTCCTAAGCTAAACACGTATTAATAGATGACATAAAGAAAAAACAATGAGAACCATATTCTACCTCGTACAGAAAGAGTTTTTACAGATACTGCGGGATAAAGCGATGCTTTTTATCCTGTTTGCGGTGCCGATTATTCAGCTGGTGGTGCTGGCCTATGCGGCTACCTTTGAGTTAAAGGATGCGGAGTTTCACTTGGTAGATCACGATCAGAGTACCATGTCCACGCGGCTGGCGAATACATTTGAGTCGACCGGCTATTTTACAAAAGTGGGGCAAAGCTTCAGCGACGATCAGGGTATTGATGACATTTTGAAGAACCAGGCCAAGATGGTGATGGTGATTCCCAATGATTTTGAGAAGGATCTGCGCTCCGGCCAGGTACCCAGCGTGCAGTTTATCATCAGCGCGGTGGATGGCAGTACAGCCGGGCTCATCCAAAGCTACAGCCAGGCCATATTACGCGGTTTTGGGCAGGATATCTCCCCGGAAATTCAAACAGTATCGAGCGGTGGAATTGTCAAACGAGCTGGATTTAATATTACAACCTCCAACTGGTACAACAGCACGCTCGACTACATTATGTATATGGTGCCGGGAATCATCACGATTCTGGTGACGCTGATCTGCCTGCTGCTTTCGGTGCTGAATATCGTGCGGGAGCGGGAGATTGGCACTATCGAACAGATCAATGTGACACCGATCAAAAAGTACCAGTTTATAGCTGGCAAGCTGGTTCCTACCTGGATCCTGGCTATGCTGGTGCTGACCGTGGGTTTGCTGGTTTCCTACCTCTGGTTTGAGATCCCGTTCCGCGGAAATGTGCTGCTGATTTACGGCACGGCTGCCATCTACCTGCTGGCGATCCAGGGACTGGGACTGTTGATCTCCTCCGCCTCCAACACCCAGCAACAGGCGATGTTTATCAATTTTTTCTGCGTGATGGTATTTATGCTTATGGGGGGCATTTTTACTCCCATCGAAAGCATGCCCCAGTGGGCACAGCAGCTGACGGTGGTCAACCCGATCGCATACTTTGGCAAGATCATGCGGATGGTGCTGCTGAAGGGTTCCGGCTGGGCGGATATTCAGCACATAGTGGCTGCCATCACGCTGATGGCGGTTATCCTGCTGCCGGTTGCGGTAGCCAGCTATAGGAAGCGGACTTCTTAAAAGGATGCCAGTCTTCCGCAAGTGTTCTTGCTCCCTGAAGCAGACACTTTCACTATAGTAAAGTAGATAACTTCACTACCCTGAAGTGGTCTACTTTACTATCCTGAACTATCTAATTTAACCTTGATATCATAAAAATGTTATTTCGAGGAATCAGCGAATATCAAAAGCAATCTACTGATAGCTGAACAAATAACCGCATGTGGATCGACAAGTCGGCGGTTGAACTTATCGCATAAATACTCTGCACGGATTAGGGAATTATATACTCAATTCTGTTTGATAACCATCAGTGTAATATCGTCTCTGATATGTCATCCTGGCTCTGCATGGTCCGAAAAAAAAATTGGTTGAAACCTTTGTCAGCATTTCATTTAACAGAGGCTTATTCAGTTTAACGAATACTCCTTTTGAGCAAGAGATGCATGACGCTCGAAGAGCCGTGAGCCTTGGGTTTGAGCAGTCTCAATAGCTTTACTGAAGGCAGTACGGGCGGCATCCAGATCTGGTGAATCCTGGGCCAAATATAGTTTGCCCTCTACACGTGAAATTTCGGCTTCACCAAAACCAGCCCCGGTGCTTTCCACGATCTCCCTCGCCCTTTTGATAGCTTTTCGTGCTTCGGAATATTCTTCTGCGATAATCAAGCTCTCTGCGAGAAGTACATAATAGAAAGGAATGTCCAACAAATAGTCACGTTCTTCCAGCTCATCGATTCCATTTTGGATACGCTCAGTCCCACGTACCGGGGATCCCTGCGCAGCCATCGCCCAGCCCAGCAGAATATTCATTTGCCTGCTCCAGTGCATCGGTTCACTTTCGATTCCAAGCTCCAGGAACCGTTCGGCCGCTTCCCGAACCTTCTTTTCATTGCCACAAAGGGTTTCAAACCAAGCCCTGGCATAGAAAATATAGGCATCCCCAAAAGCCCGACCCGATGCCCGAAAATTCCCCATTGTTCTTTCCATCAGCTCCCGGGCCTCTTCCTCAGAGCCTGTCAACAGAATACTCACGGCCGCCTCCATTCGCAGGATAATGCTGCCATCCACATCGTAAATCTGCATGCAGGTAAGAAGATGGTTCTCTTCGTACTTTTCCAGGCCCTCCCGATACCACTGGGCAGATTCCGATATATTTCCGGCAACACGGTTCGAGAGTCCCCGAAGGTAGCACGCCTCTACTTCCGCAGCGGTGTTATCAGTCTGTTTGGCCAGAGTGTACATTACAATGCCCAATTCAACCGCTGCCGCGGGATCTCCCGAGATAAGTTTGGCAATGCCAAGGGTGAACAAAACCTCAATGGGGGGCGGTTCTCCCAATTCACTGCCCAGCCGGTATACCTTCTCGCAAAGCCGGAACAGTTCCTCGGCATCGAATCTCCGTCGCTGCAGGTACGAGATTGCAAGCGACGTTTTGAGTTCAAACTCGCGATAGTCTCGTTTTGGACTCTCCGGAAGGTTAGCTAACAATTCAAGCGCGCGACGCAGCATACCCACATCCTGCAGAGATGTTACCTCGCGGGCATGAAGTGCAGCCTGCAGGTAGTGATCAAGTGCAGCTTCAATTTCTCCGGCACGCTCGTAATGAAAAGCCAACCTCTTGTGCCAGGGAGCCAGATTGTCCTCATGGATTTCTTTAATCGCCCCGGCAATGCCAAGATGAAGTCGACGACGACGGGTATTGCTAAGCTCTTTGTATGCCACTTCCCGAAGCTTGTCGTGGGTGAAATCGTACAAATTAGCCCGTACTTCTTTGAATATATACTGTCGAATAAGCTCTTCAAGGGCCTCAATAAGCTCGTCCTCAGTTAAGTCACATGAGTGGGAAATCAGATTAAAAGAAAATTCGCGTCCGGCGACCGCTGCAATACCCAATACTTCGCGACTTTCAGGCGAGAGATACCGGAAACGCCGGGATATCACTTCGCTGACAAGGGAGGGTAATTCACGAATCTGCGAAGGCGTTTGATCCGGAGGTACAAAGGTATCGTCACTACTATTTTTTAGTTGGTCCAGAAGGTTCAACTCACGGACCATTTCTACAATAAACAGTGGATTACCTTCGGTTTCATAATACAGGAGGCTGTTCATTGACTCGCTAATCTCCCGGCCAAGGATGTGAGAAGCCAATTCCAGGGTCTGAGAACGATCCAGGGGATTTGGCTCAATAACCCGCAGACAATGCTTTTGTCGCAATTCAAAAAGGAGCCCCTCCAGCGCCTCGTTGTCATAGGGATTTCCAGCTGTGGTTCGTAGGGTTGCAACCACTAAAAATGGCGTCGGTTGGTTTTGATTCAGGAGAAAATCGAGCCAACCCAGGGTTTGGGAATCGCACCACTGAACCTCGTTGAGCAGTAGCAGGGCCGGCTTTTCGTTTGCCAAAAAGGCGTGGGCCAGGGCCTCCTCGAAACGACGCTGCTGCCAGGGTTGCGAATCGGGAGCGTTTTGTAACCGTCCTGAAAATTCCGGTAGCAATCGGGAAAGCTCATTCAGCCAGGATTCATTTAACATGCTTAGCCCTGAGCTAAACGATGGCGACCGGAGCCAGTCTGCCACCGGTCCGTATCCGGGAGTACCGGGAGCCTCATAGCAACGGGCACGGGCACCGGGATATCCCTGTTTAGAGAGGTATGCCAGCAACTCGCTGCCAAGTCGCGATTTTCCAATTCCTGTTTCTCCCCGTATCAAAACCCATTGCATGGAACCGGAACGGACTTCATCCCAGGTCTGTAGCAAGGTCTTCCATTCTTCTTTGCGCCCGACCATCGGCCAGTCTGTACCTGCACCATTACCTGTAGGTGAAACAGGGGGGAGCGCGGGATCACCGGATTCCTGCCGGAAACTTTCACAAAGCCTCTGATACAACTCCCGGATCTTGGGACCGGGTTCTATATCCAGCTCTTGCCGTATCTTTTTTTCAAAAGTTTTATAGGTTCGGATCACGGCAGCCCGGTCATCATTAAGGGCATGAAGTTGCAAAAGGCGTCGATATGCAGCCTCGCTACAGGGATCATGTTCCATCAATTTGCTGGCATAAGTGATAGCCTCTTCGTAGTTTCGATCTTCTTCCAATACGTCAGCCAGCTGCTTTAAGGTATCCACATAGGCCTCCTTCAGCCGATTTCGATCGCCAATAACCCATTCATTATAGCAGTTAGATAGCAGTGGTCCGCTGTAAAGAGAAATTGCCTTCTTCATCGCTTCCAATTCTTCATTGGTTGCTTTTGATTGCTGAGCCTTTTTTAACAACCCCTCGAACTCTTCGACATCAAGATAATATGATGCCTCGGGTTTCCACTGAATGGTTTTGGTGTCAGTCCAAATATAGTTGTCAGCATCCGGCAGGGCGTTGCGAAGTTGGTAAAGCAATTGCCTGAGATTGGCAAGTGTTTGTTTATCAGGACTATCGTGCCAAAAATCGTAAGCAATTTGCTGCCTCGGTTGTGGGGATTCTTTATGCAGCAAGAGATATGCCAGCAGCTCCTGGAGCCGCGGCGAGTTCATAGCCGGCACCGTTTTTCCCTCGTAGTGAAGGCGAAACGTTCCCAGCAGATCAATTTGGAGCGATTCATCCATCCGCGTCCTTACTGATTCCTTCAATTTATTGTTGCTTATAACTTACTAATAAATATAAATTTAGGCATGGGAATATCCGTGGTGATACAAACGAATATTTACTAACCTATCAACCTTCATCGTAAACTTAGAAAAGTACTTCTGTTCAGCTACTGTTCAAGTTGAATTAGGGTTACAGATACTCAACTATTTCGGTTCCGGGGCCTTCAAAAGAGTTATTAGCGCTCCTTAAAAATGATACTGGGCTCCGATCCCCCCTCTGCCAGAACACAATCTTGTTTAACCAGGACGGCATATGATAACCTGCCAAAGGGAGCATCATTCTTAACTTTTAGAGTAAAGGTTTCACCGGCAGGAAGAGTTTCTTCACCCTCTGCTATCAATGTAAAATCCTGATCATCAATTATCGGGGTAACGAATGTGGTATAGTTCGAAGGGAACTGAAAAATAAGATTAGATTGGGATGTCCAGCTAATTTTTTCCCCTCTTTTGGCCACCACAGCATGGCAGTTGAATTCTTGTTCAACAACTCTCCAAGTCTGCTTTTCATCTTCAATCTTTATTACTTCCAATACATGTTCAGTCGGATTAGATGTGCCTGCACTTTTTTCCATAACGATCTCCTGTTTTATGAAGTTAGTTAACATTTTTAATGTTGATGAACATACTTGTGGTGAAGCCTACTCTATCATTTTTTTAAACTCTTCACTTTCAGTCAGTTCTTTTAAATAGGTTGAGCCTTGTATTCTGGCCAATGGGTACCCATTTTCCAGCGCTTTCCCGACCCAGTGAAGCGCCTTTTCACGGTCTCCAACCCGTTCATAAATGGTGGCAGACCGGTATTGAATATCTATATTTTCAGGGTTAAGCTGCAGGGCTCGATCAGAATATTGAACTGCCTTGGCAGTATCGCCGATATCAAGCGAAAAGGATCCAAGGTCAGAAATGAGTTTAGCGTCATTGGGATTTACATTCAGTTGTATTTCGCCATATGCAATAGCTTTCCGATAATATTGCTGAGCTTCTTTGTTCTGACCCGAAGCTTCACAGGCACTGGCAAGATTTGCCCACAAAGTGTAATTATTGGGATTTAAACGAAGAGCCGCCCTATACCAGTTGATTGCAGCCTGGTAATCTTCAACAACAACTTGTTTTATATATCCCAAATTTGAAGCTGCGTAATAAGTTGTATCCAGTGCAAGGGAATGCTCGAACATATCTTCTGCCTTTTCAGTCTCCCCGAGTCTTAAATGTACTCCCCCTTTGTTTGAATAGCCGATGGGATTATCGGGGGTAAGGTCAATCACTCGCTGGAACTGGTTCAACGCATTTTCATACCGATCCTGCCTTTCATAAAATGTTCCCAGCTGATTATATCCCAACCATAAATCAGGTTTCAGGGTAATTGCTTCCTTGAACGTTTGTTCTGCCTGTTTAATCATTCTATTATCTTCGTATGTTCCGGCCAGCTCTCGGTAGGCACCGGCATTCTCAGGATCAATTTCCAAAGCTTCTTTAAAGCTTGATACAGCTTGGTCATATTCCCCAATTCCCCTGTGAATGATACCCTTGGCAATTCTTACCTCTGCCAGGCCGCTGTTGAGCTCCTGGGCTTTCTCCAGGTACTTTTGTGCAGTTTTAACATCATCCGTAACCTGTAGTTCATCATATCTGCGCCAATAGCTTTCACCGAGTGCGGCATAAGCCAAGGCATATGAGGAATCTTCCTCGATTGCTCTGTTGAAAAGCCGGATTGCAGTATTGATGTTTTCACCAGTGGAGGGTCGTTGCAGATACGCTCTACCCATCACGTAATATTGCATCGCCTCCGGCTGAGCAGGATCCAACTCCCTGATGGCCATGTCGATTTCGGAACTAGACTCAACTTTCAGCATCTCAAGCAGGGCACTCACAGCTTTATTTTGCAGGGAAACCAGGTTATGGGAGGCAACATCTATGATTTCTGCATCAATTGTCCTTGTGTTATCAGTATCAACCAGACTAATTATAAACCGGGTGGAATCGGCAAGTTGCTGCAGGCTTGCCTCCACGACCAGGTTTACACCATACATTTCCTTTGCCTCCCCCGCGGACCGTATATTCCGGGTTCTGAGCTCACTGGATGGAACAACAGAAAATGAATTGCGATATCGTTCTATCTGCGATAGCTTGCCGGATAGCGTCTCAACCAGTCCCTCACAGATAGCTTGGGTGTCCGAATCTCCTCCGATATTTTCAATGGGCATCACTGCCAGGCTTAATTTTGATGGGACTGCATTGACTTGAATCACATTCGAGAACTGAAAAAGAAGAATGAGCATCACCAGAAACAGGGGAAGAATCGTCCAGAAATAGATCGGTTTAATACCAGAAAATTTCCAAACAGCCCTATTCGTGGAGACAGTGCCGGCACTTCTGGCCTGAAAATCATCAATAACGGCAGATATCGTCTGGTAGCGATCTTCTTTACGCTTCTGCAAACATTTATGAATAATGTTCGCAATGTAATCCGGGAGATCTTGGTCGATTTCAGAAACGCTTTTGGGTTCTTCATGAATGATTTTATACAGAATGGCAGGCTCGTAAAAATCCTGAAATGGCAGTTCTCCTGTAAATAGCTCGTATAGGACTACGCCATAGGACCAGATATCCGATTGCTCATCGATGTCCCGCCCTTGAACCTGTTCCGGCGACATATAGGCTGTCGTCCCGATAGCAGACCCGGTTTTTGTGATATGTTCAGATCCCTGGATTCGTGCCAGCCCAAAATCGAGAATTTTAACTTTTCCATCCTTATCGACCATTATGTTGTTCGACTTGATATCGCGATGGAGAATTCCCTTTTCATGGGCAGTTGACAAGGCTTCGGCTACCTGTAGCGCAATTTGTATCTTTTCCTCTCGGTTGAGTGCATCCTTAGTAATGAGTTCTTTTAGCTCCTTACCCTCAACATATTCCATTACAATAAATAGTGAATCATCCCCGGATGCCTCGATTGCATGTACCTGGGCAATATGGGGATGGTTTAAAGCGGCGGCAGCCCGCGCTTCAGTTTGAAACCGTTGACGTTTTGAAGCATCAGAGGAGATTTGATCAGGTAAAAACTTTAAGGCTACGTCTCTTTTGAGTTTGGTATCCGTTGCCAGGAAAACGCTGCCCATTCCACCCTCTCCCAGTTTCCTTTGTATATCGTAATGTAGAACAGACCGAAGCATAATCACCCTCTCTTATTTTTGCATAAACAGCGGCGTTCCTAAGGATGAAGAAATCAACTTATCAATTACATGATCTATACTATTAGTTTAAAATCAAAAAAAATAAATACTTAGATATATAGTATTAAAAAATATGATCTTATCTGTCTGTTACGCAATAATACACCGTTTGTTAAGCTACTTGCTTAACCTGACTGATTTTCTTTTGGGATAAAACATGCATTTAAGTCCCCTTATCAGTTATGCCTGAAAATATTTCAAAAAAAATTCTGCTTTGACGTTTGAATGACGCTTGTGTAACGCCCCCCTCCGTATTCCTCAATTGAAACCAAGATGGGAAGTGACAGCAATCTTGGAGTGACATAAAAAAATTCAAGTCGTTCCCTTCCCTGATGGACATAAATAATGTTTTCAATAACCAAAATGGAGAATACCATGAGAGCTTCAACATTTAAATTATCGACCCCACAGCAAGTTATATTCGCAATTGTTGTATCTTTGGCAATATTATTCGCTGGTTGTGACAGTACTAATTATGTGCCAACTGACTTCAATCAATCTCGCATTTCCCCAACCACTTCCCAACATGATCTGATTGGAATGTGGTTTCAGGTACCCTTAAACGGAGATGAAGAAAAGGAGCGCACACTGGACTTTTCCGATGGATACGGAACGCTGATCTATCCGGATAACACGGGAAAGTGTAATGGGAAGCCGGTACTGCTTAAACGGTTCAGCTGGGAAGAAGTGACCCAGGGAGCTAACATCCTGAACTTGAATGTATTCCGGCACACTGAGTGTGGCGTTGAAAAGGGACCGTACGAGGAGGTTGTTTATTACAGTAACCACAACAACACTCTGAAGATATTTACTCACAGTTGGGTTCGTGAACCATGATGGGCAAATTAATATGTAATACAGAATCACAACCTACATTGTTAATAATAATATAAAGCGCCGGTAGGAATAATTCCTCCGGCGTTTATTTTAATTAAACGTGAGTTCAATATAAGGATCACAAAATTATAGCTGTCATCGCGAGGAGGCGTCTGTGGCAGTAGCCGGCTCCATCTTAAGGTCGACGTGGCGATCTCCCCCTCCATTTTCTGTTCACCCGCCGGGAGATTGCCTCCCAAAAGGTTTCGGGATCCCCGATGATCACTTAATCCCTCTTCGCAATGACAGGCTCTGTCTCGAACCGACGCTAAATATTTTTGCATTTCAGAAGATGTGCTCAATTAATTGAGACGGTCGTCTCACAGGCACTGAGATAGTCGTCTCAAGATCTACGAGACGATGGTCTCGGTAAGTATGAGACGTTGGTCTCACTATGTATGAGATAGTCGTCTTGGTAAGTGCGTTA
>NZ_JAMQKA010000048.1:0-47545 GCF_031569985.1 Aliifodinibius sp. S!AR15-10
TCATCTGGAGATCACTTCACTCGAAACAACCCGAAACCGAATTTTTACTATTGCTGAAATTCACGAGATACTCTATCAGCAGCAAAGCCTAAAAAAAATTCCGTTCCATGAGTTTGTCAAACGACTGCTTGGTATTTTGTCCTCCAATAAGGATCAGAATGGCCACCCTAAAGTCAAACTTCAACTTAATTCATTGGATCTTAATATTAACCAGGCGGTACCGCTGGGCTTAATGCTCAACGAAATATTATCGAGATTACGAAATGGAAATGGACATATTACCTGTGAAAGTGTGAAGCTATCACTTGAGATGGATAAACAAAATGAGGTGAAATTTAAATTTTATATTCATCAATTCAATGAGGCAGTAAAGGATAAGATTACACAGAAAGAGAAGCATTTACCAGCAACACTTATCGAAGTACTTAGCAGGCAGCTTGGAGCTACCGTGAAATTCGACAAACTAGATAAAACCGATTTGATCAATATCCAATTCAAAAAGAAGAAAAAACTAGGTTCATCAAGCAATATTTGACCCAAACTTAGGCTTCAACATGAAATTATTACTTGAAAAACCATAAGTGTATAGCATAGCCATTATGCTCATGATGAACAACTGGCTCCGTTTCGTTTAGTGTTATATCCACCCCTTCTAGATTAACACTGTTTTTATTCATCAAGGAACTCGTTTTCCACAATTTACATTTAAATATTAATGGGTCCTTTATTAAGGACTAATCCCTCCCATTATAATCCCTATATTCAAGCCTCGATCGCTTGATAGGGTCGGGGCTTTTACCTGCCTTCCATGACTATTAAAAGATTGTTTATAATAATTTATCTTGAGAGTACATGAATTAAATCGAGAGGTGGTATTGCTGGGGAAAGGAATTGATCACTCCGGGAGTATGGTTGCCATACGTTGTTTAGAGTTGTGGATTTTTCCCACTGATTTATTGGGATCTGTGGTAATGATCGCATGGCTTAAGATTACCTCTCTCGTCTCTGGATCGGTCCACTTGTTCCACATTCCAGCAAAACCAAATACTTCTGCAGATTTCAGACTAATGCGGTAAGGGACTTTATTGGTTGGTTTCTTACCCCCTTCAATTGAAATATCGTCTTTCAGAGTATGGTGTTCATAAAAGCCTGCAACAGGAATGATGCACCGCTGAGTCTCAAAATAATTTTCCACATTCCCCTTTTACTTAAGAGTTTATCATCCCGGGCATCTTAGCTCATCCACTACAAATCCCACCATTAGAACTCACCTAAGTTCATTAGGTCTCTCTAATAATCAAGCAGGTTATTGTCGGAGTTAACATATTGCCATTGTATTATCTACAGACGACACAAATAACGGTCGGTTAGACGATCCAAAAATAAAAGAGAGATGGAACTAACCCCGCTACAATACTTTTGGCTTTCCATCTGCCTGATCATATTAATTTATGCTCTGTCCATTTGGGGTGTAAGCAAAAGATTTCAATAAGATTATATTCATCTGATGAGAGTGTGCCCCGGCCACTTGTCTGTGGCCGGGTTTTTTAATTCTGTACATGCCAATCTACCTCTTTTTTGAGTTTACCCTTTCCACTCAATTTTAAGGATTCCAAGAACTAAGCTGCATTGGAGCCTCAAGATATAACACCGCAAGGCCATCTCGATCCGCTTTTTTAATAAATCTGCACAATTTTAACAAGAAGTTTCGCAATGGGCTTTGTAACATTAATTTTTTTTAATACTTTAAAATTAAGAAGATTTAACGGATGCAAAGTTGGTTGCAGGCTGGCAGGTACAATCTAAAAGTGTTATTGATATGAAGGATACCCCAAAAAAGATTCTCATTGTTGAAGACGATATGCTGCTTTCACTGGTGGAAGAGCGACTCATCGAAAAATTAGGTCATCAGGTAGTGGGCAAGACAGGCACTGGTGAAGAGGCAGTAGAAAAGTTCATGGAATTAAAACCTGATCTTATTCTGATGGACATTGTATTAAAAGGTGAAATGGATGGCATACAGGCCATGCAGGAGATCAGGGAAATATCAGATGTGCCGGTCATTTATTTGTCGGGTAATTCAGACAGGTATAATTATGAGCGAGCGAAGCAAACACAGTTCACGGATTACCTGGTAAAACCGGTCTCCAGCAGTGATCTGGCAGCGCCTCTTGATCGGGTATTTAGCAAGAACAACAAGAATTCAAAGACCCCAAAAAGAAGCATCAAAAACCTAAATACACATAAATTAGCCAACTAATCTACTACACGGCTTAAGATTGTGCATTTATGTTAAGGTTTACCACAATCCTTCCGGCTTGATCGCCGCGAAGGATTTTTTTTATCTCTCCATCCAATTCTGAAAGGGAAACCTCCTGTGCTATCTGTTCCAGCATGGTAGGCTTCCATTCATTGGCCAATAGCCTCCAGATTCTTTTGCGCAACGGCATCAGGCAGCGCCCGGAATCCAGCCCTATCAGGCTTACACCACGAAGAATAAACGGGTAGATATTCGTATTCAGCTCTGCCCCCAGTATGTTCCCGCAGCAGGTTACAGCGCCGTTTGGCTTGGTCTGCCTGATGGCGGTGTCAAGTATGGAACCGCCCACCGTATCCACCACGCCGGCCCACCGGCTCTGAAGCAGCGGCTTTGAGGATTGTCCCTTAACCTTGTCACGATGGATAACATCCCGGGCTCCAAGCATCATCAAATAATCTTTCTTTTGAAGCTTGCCCGTTGCCGCTGTTATGTTATATCCCAGGCGTCCCAAAATTGCCACGGCCAGGCTCCCCACCCCGCCGGTTGCCCCAGTCACAAGAATTGGTCCGTCCTCGGGGAAGACATCATTCTGCCGTAACTTGTAAACGCCCAGTGCTGCAGTAAACCCTGCCGTGCCAATAACCATGCTTTCAAATGGTGTCAGCCCCTCAGGCATCGGGACCAACCAGTCGCCCGGCACGCGGATATACTGCCCATATCCACCGGGTGTGTTTTCTCCCAGGCCAAAACTTGTCACAATTACGTTTTGCCCCTCCTTAAACCGGCGATCGTCACTGTGCTCAATGACGCCCGCCGCATCGATGCCAGGGATATGGGGATAAGAGTTGGTGATGCCCTTGTGACCGGTGGCAGACAGGGCATCTTTATAATTCAGAGAAGAGTAAAAAACACGGATCAACACCCCATGTTTGGGCAGATCATCCACGCGTTTCTTTTCAATATTACCCTTGTACTTTCCCTGGTCATTCTCATGCACTACATACGCCTCATAAATACGATTACTCATCGACTTAATGATTTAATTGGCTTTATAATTAATCATAAGCTGTCTCATAACCCGGAATTAGTGGTCACGGCAGAATCTTTTCCCTATACCGATTTCAAGTCACCTATGCTCAATAAAACAACATTTTGTCCATAAATTAACAACTTGTCATATGAATTCTTATCCCAATTACACTAAAACAAGGAATCCATGCTGTGGTATCAACCAGCCAGAAACATTTCTTATATTCCTGTTTTTCTAGAAAAGATGGCTGCAGATGTTATATTTGTTAGGCTATTGGGATAGCGGTTGATAAAGGAGTGTGTCGTTTTAAAAAATTATAAGCCCCTTTCATGGCAAAGGAGAATCAACAAGAAAACCTGGAAAAGCGTATTGCCCGTCTGGAGCAGAAAGTTGCAGCCCTGGAACGCCTGCTGTCCCATAATAAAACAGCACCGGGCCGCAGCGATAACTCCACTCCAGAGCCGGGGGAACATGCTGAAGAACCGAAAGTCCATATAAAAGAGGATCCTGCATCTTCTGAAAAACCGAGCCGATGGCTACCCGATGAAACAACACTCGGGAAAAACTGGCTCAATTGGCTGGGCATTTCCCTCCTGCTCTTGGGGGTGGCTTTCTTGTTCAAGTATTCTATCGACCAGGGCTGGCTGATTCCACCCATACGAAGTGCTTTTGGACTGGCGATCGGGTTTGGTCTGCTTGGTAGTGGATTCGCTTCTGTAAAAGGGACCACCCAGCGCCAAATTCTGTTGGGCGGGGGAATCGCATCATTTTACATCACCGGGTTTGCCACGTTCCAGCTCTATTCCTTCATCTCCCCACAGATAGTTTGGATTTTCATGGTTGGGGTTACGTTGCTGTCCCTCTACCTGGCATCACAGCACAATGAAATGATACTTTCCGTACTCGGCACAGCCGGGGGACTCGGCACTCCATTCATGCTTTATTCCGGTGACGGCTCCTTGCAAATGCTCATTCTTTATACCTGCCTTATTTTAAGTGGCTCCGGGGCGCTATACCTCTTAAAAGCGTGGAAACCGCTGCTTTGGACCACCATCATCGGCGGCTGGCTGGTATTGATGGTGGGGTGGGCAAATAATATTTATAATGTGCTGGAGCCTACACTGGCCGACAAGTGGACACTCCAGCTGGGCGCCCTGTTTTCTGCCGGCATTTTCTGGATCATCCCCGTTGTTCGCGAGGTACTGACGGCTAAAAACCCTTCCCGCTGGTCCGACGGTCCCCGGCATAAACCTGGAACTGAACCAAAGAAATTTGTGGCCCACGTCCACGTGCAGCTGCTCTCCGTAGTCATCCCCGTACTATTGCTTTTCTACTCATATTCCGTCTGGTCAATTGGAAACCGGGTTTGGGGGGTCATAGCTTTGATCAGCTCCCTTATCCTGGGGTACAGCTACCTGCCACTACGCAAAGAAGGCCTGCAAAAACTATCGCTGGTGCACGGGTTCTCGGCTCTTATCATGATCACCATCTCTCTTTTCCTGCTGCTGGAAGGAGAAGTACTTCTGATCTCCCTAACGCTGGAGGCGCTCTGCCTGCGCATCATCTCAGCCAAAACCGGCGACCAGAATATCGCCCTCTCTTCACACGTCCTGTTCGGGTTCCTGGCACTCTGGATGCTGGATCGATTGATGACGCCCTCCACCGCCGATCTCGCCCTCCTGAACCTGGATGCACTCACAGAACTCTTTATTATCGGGATAGCCGGCATCATGGTTCCCCGCTATCTTGATTCCCGGGACCGCAATATCATCGCCATCTACCGACTGGCGGCACATATCGGTCTGCTCGGCTGGTTTTTGAATGAACTTCTGATCCTGCAGGACGGCCAGGCCTATGTTACCATAGCATGGGGCATCTATGCGCTCTTGATCTTATTTCTCGGATTTTACCGCAATAGCAGCCGCATCAGGTTCTTGGGGATGCTCACAATACTACTTGTGGTAGGCAAGCTCTTTTTGGTTGACCTTTCACAGATCAGCACGCTGCTGCGAATTCTGCTGTTCATAGGTTTTGGAGTGGTATTCCTGGTGGTGAGCTATCTGCTGCATCAAAAATGGGGCGACACAGATTAGTTATGATACGATCATTACTATAGTTATCGCGTTTCCGGTTAGTCATCTTCACAGGCGTCCTATAAAGATGGATGTACCAGATAATCTGCGGGGCCTGTCGTTCTCCCGCTGATTACGCAGATCGCGCAGAGACCGTATAGCAGCTCTAAAATTCAACCGGTAAATACGTTATAGCCTCTTATCCCTATAGGGCTAAGAGGATTAACCCTGTAGGGTTGATTGAATTAACCCCATAGGATTTTGATGTTTAGCCCTATAGGGTCCGGACAATAAACCCTATGGAGTTCAGATGTTTAACCCTATAGGGTTTCTTCGCTGAACCCTGTAGGATTTTAAACATATACCTTTTAGAGGCTTTAAACGGTGATTTAGTCAGATTCCTCCAAGGTGGTAGCTCACCGTTTGGCTCCACTTTCTATTTTAAGTTATCGTAGTACATTTTATAGCAAGTCTAACACAATTTTGCATACCCCTTAAGCACCAAGTCGTTAGGAAAACGAAGCTACAAACTCCCGCTACTTTCTCTCTTTGGTATTTTCTTCCAAGAATTCAGCTAACTCCTCTTTTTCAAAATTCCCACCTGCTAAA
Organism: Aliifodinibius sp. S!AR15-10; assembly: GCF_031569985.1. NCBI lineage: Bacteria > Pseudomonadati > Balneolota > Balneolia > Balneolales > Balneolaceae > Fodinibius > Aliifodinibius sp. S!AR15-10. The sequence continues at coordinate 5,972 of NZ_JAMQKA010000048.1, forward strand.
TCAATGATCACAGCATAAAGGTTTTTTTTGTCTGCTTGTAAACGATAGCCATTTACGTAAAGAAAGGTATAAACCGCAACCAATGCTGTTCTTTTGTTTCCATCAAAGAATGGATGATTCTTACAAATATGAAATCCATAGGCAGCAGCCATCTCAAAAATACTGCTATGGACATATTCTCCTTCAAAACTTGCTTGTGGTTGAGCAAGTGCTGATTCTAATAATGCTTCATCCCGAACTCCTTGTTTGCCGCCATAAATTTTTACTTGATCCTGATGAAAAGCCAGAATAGTCTTTTTATCTAAGAACTTTATCATTTCGCCAGTTCTTTCAATACCTCCTTATAATCTGTATTTGCCTGACGATATGCTTCTGCCCATTCTTCGAACTCTGGATCCACAGGCTTGAGTACTAAATTAGGTCCATTTTTTTCAATGGTTAATTTATCTCCACTTTTGAGGTGAAGTTCTTCAATCAATTGCTTCGGAAGAGTAACTCCTAAGCTATTTCCAATCTTCCTAATTTTTGTTTCCATGGCAGGTTCTTTTCTAAATTATTGTTATAACAATGTTATAATTAATTATTCAATTTTCCAACGCCAAAGTTCACAAAATATTACTGTTTACCCAAGGCCGCGCATTAAAGTAGGACGAATTTCGCAATGCAAATTTTTACCTCGGCTTTCTGATTCGATTACGTTTTCGGTGGTTGCACCTGAGGGCAGTATTCAACCATGTGTGGCATCCGCCGGCTGATAGCTGCACCAATCACATATCAAGAAAATCCGCCGGTAGGCGGATTAAAGCATACCTTTAACTTTTGACTTTTTATTCAATAATTCAGCAACTCAACACCTTTCAACCTTCTGACCTTTGACTTTCAGAACCTTCGACCTTTTGACCAACACTTCAACATCTATCACACGGGAGGAGTAAGTCCCCTGCCACTAAACGCAGGGGACGAATAAATTTATTTATTCTGTGAGGCCTGCAGGTCTTCTTTCTTTGGCTTCATCTTTTCCAGGATTTTTTCATGAACCGGTGGTTTGCCCCACACGGGATTTGATTCAAAAAACGCCCACGGGGTCAGCTTGAATGACATCGACGCGTGGTTCATGATCGGCCAGTCCTCGGGACGCACGATGTGGGATTTGCCCATGACGTACCAGAGCACAACATCCTTGTCCTTGATATCACGATTGCCCTTCGTCCACTCCGGGAGGCCGGCAAACTGCTGGTCGCTCGGCGGGTACATGCCGGCCGGGTAGATCTCATCCTTTTGGTAAGGCGTTACCCACAAATGATGCCATAACACCTGTGCCCGGTTGGAAAGCGAAGAACCTTCGAGAGCGAGGGGCACCGTCCCTTTCTTGGGTATGAGCACGTAACTGGGATTGTGACCGTACTTTCCGCCCTCCTTGTCGTCATTCAATACCTTCCAGCGCCTGCTGCTCGGTGCGTAGGAATCCCGCATCGCCTCATGCTCGGTTTCAAAAATCTCTTTTTGAGCAACAACCGCATTGCGATATGGGTTTTTGGGGCCCGGTGGTACAGCGATGTTATTTAATTCAGCCACCGTATTATTGAGACCGTCCACATCCAGGTCAAGGCGCCACACGTGCCAGTGCTGGTGGTTGTTTGCCTCCACATTGGGATGCACCATCACGCCGTAGGGAGAACCGTTATAATGCTCGTCCTCCGGGAACGACCGGTCGTCCTTGCGGTCCACACTGTGGATATGCACGATCCCCTGCAGTTCATTATTCACCTGGATAGTGCCGTCCTCCTTAAAGATCCACTCGAATCCATAATCGTAGTTGCCGGCCTTGATGTAGTATTTAATCGATAGATCAGTCGCTCTTCGGCCCACTTTCCCGTGTCGCCAGAGCGCCCCGCCGTACCCTTCAAAGATAGCCACTGCACTGTCTATCACCACGGGATTTGCCTTATCATCATGCACTACCGCATCTATGTACGTAGCATTTTCAGGAGCATCGGCACCGGCATTGAGCGGTCTGTTTTTCTCCTGGAAGAACCGGAATTCACCCTGGTCAAAGTAGTTGTTTGAGGCTTCTTCCAGTTCCGGGGAACCGTAGTTCACCACCATTTCAGCGATGGAGCCGCGATACATGATGTAGCGCCAATCCTTCTTGAAGGGATCAAAATACTGCACATCATAGATGACCAACCCCTCCCGGTTATGGATACCGTACCTGAATTTCCAGTACGGGGTAGACACCTGGTGGCCCCGTATAGTATAGTTCATACCGTAGGGTTGATCAATGATAACGGGGTTCAATACGGGCAGCGAGGATTCCAGGCTGTCCGGATCAAAATACTTCAGGTCAGACTCTTCGCTGAAACCTTCGCCCTCATCGACAACTTTCAGGACTCTTCGATCAGTCAGGTCCACATGGGCGTATAATCCGCGAATGCCTACCCGTGTATCCTTGAAGGAGACGGATACAATTTCCTCTCGATTGCCTTTCCTGTTAATGCTCATGTCAGCAGCATTGTTGCCACCGAACTCAACCTTGTCGATGTCGACGCCCCGCCTTTTCAGAGCCCGCTGGATTCGAGGGTCCCGTTTGGCTATCTCGGTTGAGATGGAGTCCATCTCAAAGGTACCTACCGGTTGCTTCCCGGGCACCGGCGTATATGAAACCAGCTCTTCATTAGTCACATCGACGATTGCCTCATAGATCCTGTTCTCCGGGTAATCATAAATGGAAGCAAAGGCCTCTCGGGTGAAATCATCGCCCTCCTCGTAGGCCAGGACTTCCTGTTTATCCGGTTCATTTAGAAAGATCATGCCAAAGGCCACCTCGTGGTTCTCTATTCGTTCGGAATCTACCTTGCCAGCGTCCTCAAGGACCGAACGGACGATGTTAAGCTCTTCAGCATTGAGCGGGTCAAGCGGATGTTTATAGGTTTCTTGTGCATAGGTATAATTAACACTGATTAAAATGAGAAGGATTGTGATTACGGGATGATAAATCGTGCTTTTTTTCATGGTATGCATTGGTTGTTAGGCGTTTGATTGGTTGAAAAATGTTGGCGGTTAAAGAGTAGAATCGATCGTGCCTGTCCATAGCGCGGGCATTAATTCTCCCGCAAGTGATTAAGCTTCTCTATTACGTTCAATTCTATATCTAACCACATCAGTTTTGTTGTAAGTTTGAATCTTTGCCCCCCGTATTTCTCACCGGGTATTAATTTCACATTGAGATATTGGTTTAACCTATGATTAACAGTAGCTTACGCTTACATGTCACGAAATATTTGTGAGAAATGCGGGGTTATTCCACGTCCCACCACATGCGGGTAGACATCTCGTCAGGCCCCTGCCGTTCGACAGCGGCGTTATAGTTTTCCATGTTCAGGTCGCTCTCGCTATTGGGATACCCTCTTCTGCGGGGAATATCTCGATCGCGGAATGCATCTGGTGCCGGTTGCAGGTCGGGATAGTCCAGTCGCCTCCACTGTGCCCACGTTTCCAGTGGCTGCATGTAGAGGGCGAACCACAGCTGGTTCCCAATTTTTTCGCGGTAAGCACCCGGGTCATAAGCCACCATTTCCTGCTGCAGGTAGGCATCGACATCGAGGGTGTCCGGCACATTCCACTCCTCCATGCTGGCCCGGATGCCATCCTCATATAGCGTTGCCGGATCACCGCTGATCCAGTTGCGTTCGGCCGCTTCGGCCTGCAGGAGCAGCACTTCGGAGTATGTCATGATTCGGCCGGGTGAATAATACACCTCGTCTGTGTGGAAGGAGACTTCGGCATTATCGTACGCAGAGGCGACCCCCGACTCCACCCCATAGGGAATGCCGGTATATTCTCCCCCATCAACAGAGGGAGCGGCATACACATACAGGCGCGGATCGTTGTATGTTTTGAGCTTATCGATAGCGGTATTGGTCATAGCCAGGTTAAAGCTTCCACCTTCGACATACGCCTCGTGAAACCAGGGATTGAAGTTGGGCGCTGATTGCAGGTAGGGGAAGTACACATTCTCATCAATTGAACCAATGACTCCGCCACTTACAGCTTCACTTACGATGTTCTCAGCTTTTGTCGGATTTACCTCCGACAGCCGCATGCCGATACGCAGCTTCAGCGAGTTGGCAAATATTTTCCACTTCGTCATATCGCCCGAAAAGATGAGATCACCCTCAGGTGATCTTCCCTCCTCTTCTACCTTAGAGAGTGCATCATTAAGCTGGGCGATGAGTCCATCGTAGACGAGCTCCTGCGGATCGTATGCGGGAGAAAAGTTCTCACTAGCCTTCAAAGCCTCGGTAAAGGGAATGTCTCCCCATATATCCGTGACATTTTGAAATCCCCAGACCTGCAGTATCTCGGCAACTGCAATTTGATTATTGTTACTGCCGTACTGACTGGCTTCCACCTGGGTCTCTGGATTGGAATTGAGCCTGATGATCTCCTCGAGGTCGGCCAGGCCGCCGTTGTAGAAATCACTCCAGTCTTCTTCCACATCCTGGTAGCGGGTTGTCTGTGTATACAGCGTATTTGACCAATACTGTACGTATTGTATGGCCCACCCCGTGTGACCGGAGCTTGCATCGAGGCCGAGGATTTCCTCCACCAGTTCTCGTTCTGCATTAGACAGCAGGTACGATGTCGGCACCTGCGTCGGGTTGTTGGGGTCAGTGTTTATCTCCTCAAATTGGTCATAACAACCAACGAAGAGTAGCGTAGCTACAATAAAAGACAGAGCTTTGGTTGGTTTCTTCATAGTTTCAGATTCTTGTACTATCGATTAGCGATTTAAAATGAGGCTTCAAGGTTGAAACCGATGGAACGGGGAGTCGGCAGTTGTGCTGCTTCATAACCCTGGATATTGCCGGATCCCATCGCTGTTTCGGGATCGACATGCGGGATATTTTTGTGAATAATCCACAGGTTTCTGCCAACCACACCCAGTGAAAGGTTTTGAACAGGAAGATTATTGAACCACGTTTGGGGCAGGTCATAACTTATGCTTACCTGCCGCAGCTTGACGAAGCTTGCATCGTAGATATGCTCTCCGTCAAACATGTTCTTAAAGTAATCGATCGCTTCGACGTAGATATCATTGGCTTCGCCATTCTGTTTGACGCCCTCCAGCTTCATACCTCCGCCTTCACTAACCGGGTTCCTGATGGGATTTCCCTTATCGTTTAAGCCCACAGTCTCCTGTAGCAGGCCGGCATACATACCCGTGGCACTAGTTACGGAAAATATGTCCCCACCCACCTGGTAATCGACCAAAGCGCCTATACTCAGGCCCTTATACCTGAAGGTGTTCTGGATGCCCCCGGTAAAGTCGGCCAGAACATTACCGAGGACCTTGTTTGGCTCTCGCACGTATAACCCGTTTTCATCAACCAACTTCTGGCCATTTTCGTCCGTGGCAATTCCATCGCCGATGAGCGTGCCGTATGGTTCGCCAACGCGTGCATTAAGTGAGACGCCATTACCAGAACTTGCATCCACAAGCTGGTAGTTGTCTTGTCCCTGGGCAAGTTCAACAACTTTGTTCTGGTTTTTCGCCCAGTTCAATCCCAGGTTCCAGCTGAACCCGTTGGGATTACTTATAACGAATCCATCCAGGGATACCTCAATACCTTCATTCCTTATTTCCCCGGCATTGATAATAGCAGCGGAGTATCCACTGGTGCTGGAAACCGCCAGGTCAACAATCTGGTTGGTCGATTTCATCCGGTAGACCGTTGCATCCAGCCCAACGAGTCCATTGAAAAACTGCAGGCTTGCTCCCAATTCAATGGAAGTGGTAATCTCAGGTTTCAGCTCGGAGTTGTTAAGGATATTGGGAACGTTGAATGTAGGCGTGCTTCCATACCCAGTTTGGGGTTCGTAATAACCAGCCAGTCTGTAGGGACCAGTGGCGTTACCGACCTGTGCCCAGCCAACACGCAGCTTACCATAACTCAGGAAGTTGTTGGCCGGGAGTAACTCTGTGAATACAAGGCTGGAGGAAACTGATGGATACAGGTAAGAGTTGTTGTTGACCGGAAGGGTTGACGACCAGTCGTTTCTCAGGGAAGCGTCCAGGAATATAGTCTCTTTATATCCCAGGTTGGCACTTCCAAAAATCCCGTAAACCAAGACCTCTTCCTCGTAATCATCAAGGATGGGACGATCTACAGATGCTTCACCGTTGTAATAATTTGGGACGGTCAGCCCACCAACGGTTTCCAATTGTTCGTGGAGCAAACGTTCGTTTCGAACGTTGCTGCCAAATGTTGCACCAACTGTAAAGTCGCCAAAATCATCGTTGTATTCCGCCAAAAGCTGGAAATTATCTTCCCTTTTGGAGATGATATCCTGGCTGTACATACTGGTGTTTACGTGTCCCTCAGCCACACGTCGCTCACGGCGATCGTTGTAAAAATCGGAGCGTGCCCAACCGGTAACGGTTAAGTTCTCGAGGATGTTATATGATACAGAGAGAAAACCATACACTCGCTCTCGGCTGTCGTTGTTTGTATTTTCATAAACCTCGAAATATGGACTCACCCAGTAGAATGGATCAAGGTTCGTGGGACTGGAAATATTCCAGTGTTTAAAGGAGCCATCCTCCGCCTTATAGTCCCTCAGGCGATTCATATCGAGCTGGCGTTCAAACCAGGTATTAAAGGAGGACATCACGCCCATTCGTCCTGTGCTGGTGTAATCACCAACCGAAGCACGGCCGTGCGCATTGTTGTTAATGTAGTTGATCTTGGAAGAGATCTGCAGCTTTTCCGTCAAATCAAGTGTTCCGGTCAGACCAATATTGTGCCTGGTCATTCCGCTGTTTGGGAGCGTTCCCCGCTGGTCAAGATTTGAGTAGGTAGCACGATAAGTTGCCTTTTCATTGCCACCATAAAATGAGATGCTGTTTGAAAGTTTAGCTGCATTCTGGAAAAAGTTTTCCACGTTATCTGGATGTGCAACAAATGGTCTCAGCTCACCAAAGCTTTCATCGTCTGGATACCAGCTGTCCCAGTGGCGTACCATCTGCCCCTCCATTCGGGGGCCCCAGCTCTCATCAGAGGAATAGTCCACCATTAGATCCCCGTCAAACTCCGCATAACTGGCCGGGTGAATACTGGGATCATAAGAAAACACGTCAAACTCCTGGACGTACCCCCCGCCGTACTGGTTTTGGTAGTCCGGGAACAGGTACGGCATCTCAACCGTTATGCCCGACCTGAAGTCGATGCCGATGCCCTCGCGCGACTCACCGCCTTTTGTGGTAATCAGGATAGCACCATTTGCTGCTCTCGATCCATACAAGGCTGCAGCATTGGGCCCTTTCAATACCGAGATCGACTCGATATCATTTGGGTTGATATCCTGGGCGGCATTGCCATAGTCAGGGGCTCCACCTTCGCCCGCCTGCGTCGTTTCGGTATTGAAGTTGGAGTTATCTATCGGGACACCGTCGACAATGAACAGGGGCTGGTTATTTCCTGAAATGGAGTTTATCCCGCGAAGCAGTATCCTGGAAGAACCGCCCATGGTGCCGGGAGAACTTGCCATTTGAGCCCCGGAAATGGAACCCTGCAGGCTGTTGACAAAGTTCGTTTCCCGGGCGGCCGCCATGTCGGCAGGTTCCACCTTTTGGACGGAATAGCCCAGTGACTTTTCCTGGCGCTCAACACCGAGTGCGGTTACCACAACACCTGACAACTGCTGCTCGCTGAGTTCCATGACCACATCTATCGATGCCTGTGAACCTACTGGAATTTCTTGCCGTACATAGCCAATAAAGGAGAAAACCAGAACCGCACCGTCACTTGAAACCGTAATGGAGTAAGCGCCGTCTCCATCAGTTGTTGTGCCCTGCATAGTGCCCTGAATCGTGATATTGACACCCGGCAGGGGTTCTTCAGTATCTGCGGAAACAACATTTCCGGTAATAGTGCGTTCCTCAGAACTCGATTGTGCCTGAGCCTCCAAGGAGGTAAATGCCATACAGCATAACGTTCCAATTAAACAGAAAAGAGATTTGAGAGATTGGGATGGGAGAATCGTATTTATTTTCATAACAAAAAGTGTTAGATTTTAGAAATGCAGAAAGGGCACAATCTTCTGTGAAGAAGATCAATACATACCTTGTATAAGTGACCATACTGCTAATTAAGCTGGAAGTGCTGCAACACTTCCAGCTTTTTATTTTTCCTACCTGTTTTATTTAATCGTTTACATATCCTTCCATTAATTTTTATGTCCTAGTTTTGTTAACGCCTCAAATATAGAGTATTCTCTTTCAAATAATCAAAATTAATTAGTCATAAATATTAAATAGACTAAATTTTTAAAGTATTTTACGTAAAATTGGTAAATAAGGCGTGTTTTAATCCCTATATTTTCTAAATAATTTAACACAAAATAATATTTCTCCTGTGAATACTGGCTCAGATAAAGGTTCTCAATGAAAGTAGGTTAAATAGAAATAACGATTTACGAAGAGAAAAAGAGCGGGCAATTTAATTTTCCTGAGTGTTTATTTGAGCAATGGATTTTGTTTATTGATATAAACAGTTTTCAAATAAATATTCAGAATATGGATTTAATACCCTGGACCATACTGCTTTTATGCCTGTTTTCCGCCCAGCTTGCCCATGCCCAGGAAAATACAAACTATGATGAATCAAACGTTCCGAACTATACCCTGCCGGATCCGTTGCAGACGGTCGAAGGAACGGCCGTGGAGTCGATCAGTGAGTGGAAGTTTCAGCGTCGACCTGAAATTTTGCACTTGTTTTCAGAGAATGTATATGGCAACATGCAGCATCATTTTGATACAATTTCATTTACGGAAATAAGTGAAGAAAGCGCTCTGAATGGAGCAGCTACCGCTCGGCAGGTAGAAATTGCCATTAGCCGTGATGGGCAAAAGCTAAATCTCGTCTTAAACCTTCTAATCCCGAATAATGTCTCTTCTCCTGCCCCTGTTACCCTTCTCATCAACCATCGGGGGCCTGATAACATGGATATCAGCCGGGAGATCAAAAAAGAGTTCTGGCCCGCTGAATACATCGTAGACCGGGGGTATGTTGCTGCGGTTTTTGATGTTGAAGACCTGGCCGATGATAACAAAGAGACCTATACCGAGGATCTGTTGGAGCAACTCTATCCCGAAGAACTGGATAAACCGGATGGCATGCGAACTATCTCTGCGTGGGCATGGGGTGCCATGCGGGCAATGGACTATTTTGAACGGGCTCCCGATATAGATGAAAATCGATCGATTGTGATCGGTCATTCGCGCGGTGGGAAAACCGCTTTGTGGACAGGGGCGCAGGACCAGCGGTGGGCTATCACCATATCCAATGAATCGGGAGCGGGTGGAGCAGCCCTGTCACGCCGCAGGTTTGGGGAAACCGTCCAGCAGATCAACAGCTCATTCCCCTACTGGTTTACCCCCAATTTTGAAAAGTACAACAACAATGAGTCTGCATTGCCGGTAGACCAGCACATGCTCATCGCCTGCATTGCTCCACGTGCGGTGTATGTGGCCAGTGCCGCAGAAGACCAGTGGGCCGATCCCCGGGGTGAATATCTATCGCTCTATCACGGTGCCACCGTTTTCGATGAGATTTTTGGTATTCCAATCCCTTTGGATGAAGAAATGCCTGAGGTTAACAGCCCGGTTCATACTTCCCACGTTGGATATCATATACGTGAGGGAGAGCACGATTTGACACGGTACGACTGGGAGCAATTCCTGAACTTTGCCGATCAATATTTTGGGCTGGAGTAATTGAATTAAGGTGTGCCGGATTAAACAAACTGTTGTGTCATCCTGTTCCGAAAGCCTTCGGGATCAGGATCTGGCAAGGTCATATGACCTTCATAATTAACCCAGCCTTACCAGCGTTCGGTTCCCCGCGAGATCCCGGATCAGAATCCGAAATGACACTTGAAATATGTTTGAATTCGAGTTCCAATATCCAATTTCCAACTTCCAGCCCATAACCTCTAATCCTCAACGGCCACCGCATACGGCTTCGGCTCTATCGGATATCCGCGGTAATGACCGAACTGCTGCGTAACTTCGGCTCCATAAAAGAGGATCAGTGCTGAGTAATACACCCACAGCAGAACGACCAGTATTGATCCCGCGACCCCGTACAGGCTGTAGAGATTGCTTTGACTAAGTACAAAACCGATCACCAATTTCCCCAGGCTAAACAACAGAGAGGTAAAAGCAGCACCTGCCCATACGATACGCCATCGTATTTTCACATCTGGCAGCAACTTATAAATGGTGGCCAATATCAGGGTTATCAACAGAAATGAGGTGACCAGGCCTGTAGCAGCAAACAGCGGCGTGTTAATTTGCGGGATTATGATGCTGATTTTTTCTCTCAGTATGATTAGCACAGATTCCAACATGACAGAAACCAGCTGCAAAAAAACAAGCAAAATAATCAGCAGAAAGGACAGGGCCCGGATTTTCACGAGGTGAAAGAGATTGCTCTCAGGAATAGGCTTGACTCTCCAAATGCGGTTCAGGGAGTGCTGTATAACCGCAAAAAAGCTGCTTGAAGCGACAAGAAAAATGCCGATACCCAAAAGGGAGGTAATAAACCCCTGCTGAAGCAACTGATAATTGTCGACGGCCATTCGTATTGTCTGTGCTGCCCGCGATCCCCACAGCTTGGTAATCTGCTCGTACATATCTGCGGTAACGGCATAACCCCCTGATATATACCCCAGCAGAGTAATTATGATCAGCAACACCGGGGGGATGGCGAAAAGCGTAGTAAAAGCCAGTGCACCCGCCAGCGTGGTCGCATCATCCTCAAAAAAACGCGTTGCCGCCTTCCAGAATATTGCAAGAAAAGGAGGTATGTTCATGCAATTTTTTTAGCTCATGAAAGCTCAAGCATACGGTTCAGAGCCTGCAGCGCCGGCTTTGTCGTCTCTTCATCAACAGTAATCTGGTTCACCACTTCGCCCTCTTCAAGCTTTTCGAGCGACCAGAGCAAGTGTGCCATGTCGATGCGATTCATCGTCAGGCAGGGACACATAAATGGATTTACCGACACGATCTCCTTGTCCTGGTACTCATTGGCAAGACGGTTGACCAGGTTCATCTCCGTACCGATCGCCCACTTGCTCCCGGCGGGCGCGTTTTCAATGGTGTTGATAATAAAGCTTGTGGAGCCGTTGTAATCGGACGCCTGCACCACATCAAATGTGCACTCAGGATGCACCAGGATATTGATATCGGGATCTTTCTTTCGCAGATTTTCGATATGCTTCACATTGAACTTCTCGTGAACAGAGCAATGCCCTTTCCAGAGTATCACCTGTGCTTCCTCAATGGGACCTTCGCATTCAAACTCCTCTTCCTGGGGATCCCAAACGGCCATCTGCTCAAGCGGGATGCCGAGGTCATATGCAGTATTTCGGCCCAGGTGCTGATCGGGCAGGAACAAAATACGTTCTTTCTGTTTGAACGCCCACTGGATAATATTTTTAGCGTTGGATGATGTAGTAGTAGATCCACCATGTCGACCGACAAACGCTTTAATAGCTGCTGTGGAATTCACATAGGTCAGCGGCAGGATCGTGTCTCCGAATGTCTCCTGCATCACTTTCCAGCCACGCTCGGTCTGGTCGATATCGGCCATATCAGCCATGGAACAACCCGCCCGCATATCCGGCAAAATAACTTTTTGGTGATCATCGGTTAACATATCGGCGGTTTCGGCCATAAAATGCACGCCACAAAAGATGATGTACTCCGCCTCTTTGTTTTGGGCCGAAATTTGAGCCAGCTTGAGCGAATCGCCCCGCGCATCGGCAAATTGCATTACCTCATCTTTCTGGTAATGGTGGCCGGGCATAAAAAGACGATTGCCAAACTTCTCTTTGATCTCCCAGATGCGTTCTACCATGAGCGATTCCTCCATCTCACGATAGCGTTCGGGAAGGGTTACCTGTTCATCTTGTTTTAAAAAGTCTAGCGTTTCCATGGTGCTGATCGTTTTATCTGATCTTTTGTGTCTTAATCCCAAGTGTAACGGGTTGGTGTGAGAGATATCATCCCTCCAACCAAAAATATTAAACTCTTTCCTCTCTCAGGATATAAACAATATTTTCTACTGGTTTAAATTAAAACTAATATCGAGTGCAGTTACCGTATGAGTCAGCGAACCCATCGAAATATAATCTACACCGCTGTCACGATAATCTCCGATGGTATCGATGGTGATACCGCCCGAGACTTCCGTGATAACGTGGTCAGGAACGAGTTCTACAAATTCCGCCACCTCTTCCGGACTTCTATTATCAAACATAACGATCTCAGCGCCCGATTCAACAGCCTGTAACACCTGATCCCGGGTTTCCGTTTCCACTTCAATGGAGACCATATGTCCCAATTGACTGCGCAATTTCTTAACAGCATTTCCAATACTTCCAGCCGCCTTGATATGGTTATCTTTTAGCATTACGCCGTCATCCAGCCGATACCGATGGTTGTATCCACCGCCACAGCGCACGGCATATTTTTGCAGCATCCGCAGGCCCGGCAGCGTTTTACGCGTATCACAGATCCTGGTATGAGCACTGTGTAACGCTTCCACCGCCTGTTTCGTGCCCGTGGCAATTCCACTCATATGCTGCAGCAGGTTTAAAATCACGCGTTCGCCATTCAGCAGTGCGGCTGTCGGGCCTTCCGCCCGGGCAATCTCCTCCCCTTTTTGGATGATATCTCCATCGTCTTTATAAAGATCGACGTTCACACTGTCATCCAGCTGGCGGTACACTTCCGTAATCACATCGAGGCCGGCAAGCACCCCCTCTGCCTTGGCAGTAAAAATACCGGTTGAGTTGTGATCACCCGGAAAAAAATCACTGGTCAGGTCACCAAACCCGAGGTCTTCAGCAAGTGCTTCTCGAATAATGTCCTGGAGCTTTAGTTTATTCACGCAAAAATATATGGCTTTTTCGTAAGCCTGCCGGCTCACTTGTTTCTTTCTGAGGTTAATTCCCTATATTTAAGCCTTAATAATAAGCATTTTCAACGAGTTAACTAAGCCCGATGATTTATTTGGATTATGCGGCCACGACCCCGATGAGTGATCACGCACTTGAAGTGTACGGCGAGGTGGCCCGGAAACATTTCGGCAATGCCAGCAGCCTGCATGATTATGGCTCTACCGCCCAGCAGATCCTGGAACAGGCGCGGCAAACCATTGGCAACATAATCAATGCCGAATCTCGCGGGATCTATTTTACCGCCGGTGGCAGTGATGCCAATGAATTGGTGATTCAATCCCTCGTTAAAGGCAATTCCAGTGGTTCAGGTCACCTGCTCACAACGCGCGGCGAACACTCCTCAGTACGAAATGTATTCACAATGCTGAAGGAGCAGGGATATGAAGTGGAGTACATCCCGGTGGATCAAAAAGGGCGGGTCAAACTGGATGCTCTTGAGAATATGATTCGGGGAGATACGATCCTGGCATCGGTGCACCACGGCAACTCCGAAATCGGAACCATACAGGATTTGAGAACGATTGGGGAGCTGCTGAATAAGCATGAGATCCTCTTTCACAGTGATTGCGTGCAAACTTTCGGCAAAATTCCGGTGGATGTAAAAAAAGCAGGCCTTGATGCGATCTCTATTTCAGCCCACAAAATTTATGGTCCCAAAGGGGTGGGCGCTGCCTACATCAATCCATCACTGAGCTGGAAGTCCGTCATCCCCGGCACCACCCAGGAAAAAGGATTTGCTTCCGGAACGGTGAATGTACCCGGCGTGGGTGCGTTTATGGCAGCTGCCAACGATATTGTTAAAATCCGGGAAGAAGAGCTGCAGCGCGAACGAGAACTGCGCAACCAGTTTATAAAACTGATGGCCGACAGTGAATTTGATGTTGCTATAGAGGGCGACTCTGAAGGGCTTCCCAATATTATTGGACTTCGGGTCCACGGTATGGAGGGGCAGTATGCCATGATTGAGTGCAACAGGCATGGATTGGCTATTTCAACAGGTAGTGCATGCTCGGTGGGTTCCGAGAAACCGGCGTCCAGCATGGTGGCACTGGGTCGCGATGAACAGGAGGTACGAGAATTCATCCGTGTTTCGTTAGGTAAAGAGACGACGAAACAGGAAATACAAGAAGCTGTTAAAATCTTGAAAAAAGTGTTGACCAAGCATTTTAGTATGATTAAGCTTTAACGAATCTAAACACCAGATACAGGTCCATGCATACATTTTTACGAGTTCTTTCACTCAGTATCGTTATTCTTTCTGCTTCTGTGATGGGAGCATATGCCCAAAGCAGTAATAGCAGCAGTAAAGCCGATGTGGTAATAACTGAATTCAGCGATTATCAATGTCCGGCTTGCGCATATTACCACCCCATTGTTGAAAAATTGAAACAAGAACTGGGAAGTAAAGTTGCCGTTGAATACCGCTATTTCCCACTGAACAGCCACCAGTTTGCGGCATTAGCTGCCCGGGCTGCAGAGGCTGCCCGCAACCAGGGAAAGTTCAAGGCGATGCACGATATGTTATTCGAAAATCAAGACAGCTGGTCCAGTTCGGGGAACCCACAGTCAGTTTTCGTCGGGTATGCCAAGGAACTGGGACTTGACCTCGATCAGTTCAAAAACGACCTGAACTCCGGTGAGACGCAAAAAACTGTTATGGAGCAAAAACAGGAAGGCGTCAACATGGGGGTTAATTCTACTCCAAGTTTCTTTATCAACGGTATCCAGGTGCAACAGCTGCCTCGCAACTATGAGCAGTTTAAGTCCCTTGTAGAAAGCCAGATGCCGGAAGACACGTAGTGATGCGTGAGGTTCTCGTTATTCCGTTTAATAGCTAGTAAAAAATTACTCATTACGCATTACGAATTACGCTTTTTCAAAAGCTTGCAAAGCCCTGAGTTTTTAGGTAACATCATTTCGTTCATTTAATGACTGCTGTTTGTCGTTAGGAGTGCTTTCCATTATTTCGGAAGGCTGAGATAACATCCTCAACACTTGACCTGGTTAGCACCAGCGGAGGGAAACGACAGAATTACTCTCCCCTTCTATCGGTAAACAGCAAATAATCAAATCCACTGCTGTTTGACCTATGAGTAAGCCATCAAAACAATATGCCCGAGCGCTAACGATCGCTACATCCGACAGCGGTGGGGGTGCCGGCGTGCAGGCCGACCTCAAAGCTTTTTCGGCCATGGGTTGCTATGGAATGTCTGTTTTTGCAGCATTGACGGCACAGAACACTACTGATGTAACCGGAATCCACGCCCTGCCGCCTGACTTCGTCTCACTGCAGATCGATACCGTTATTGAGGATCTCGGAGTAGACGCAGTCAAAATCGGCATGCTGTTCAACAGTGAAATTATGGAGGCCGTTGCCGACCGATTGGCTGCACATAATGTGGGAAACGTAGTGCTGGACCCCGTAATGGTGGCCAAAAGCGGGGCCAAACTGATCCAGGACGATGCGATTGAAACCCTGAAGACCCAGCTTTTCCCACTTAGTACCAATATCACTCCAAACCTTCCGGAAGCGGAAACACTGCTGGATATTAAAATCGACGACCGGACGCAGATGGAGGGGGCTGCCCGTAAATTGCTTGATTTTGGGCCCGATTCAGTGCTGCTGAAAGGCGGGCATTTTAGTGATAAAAAAAGCATAGACTGCCTGGTGCTTGGGGAAAAGGATGTGAACGGTAAGGATGTCTATTGGTATGAAGCTGAGCGAATTCACACAAAAAACACACACGGAACCGGTTGCACATTGTCCTCCGCTATTGCTGCAGGACTAGCAAAAGGTGAACCATTACCAGAGGCAGTCCAATCCGCAAAAAAATATATCTCCGGGGCCATAGAGTCAGGCAGCGAGTACTCCATTGGCAACGGACACGGTCCCCTGCACCATTTCTACCAGTGGTGGGAGTAAACAAACACTATGTGCGACGCACTTCGGAAGTGCGTCGCACATGGCCACATAATTTATAATTTGAAAAAGTTCATAAATGAAATTCACCGACGAACTCTGGGCTAGTATCGAACATATTTATGATGCCATTCTTGAGCTCCCGTTTATCAAGGAGCTGACCAATGGCACGCTACCCGAAGATGTATTTATTTTTTATCTAAAACAGGATACGCTCTATTTAGCCGAATTCTCCAGGGCGTTATCGCTGGCCGGAATCCGGTCCGACTCCACAAAGCAGATGTACGACTTCCTCCATTTTGCCAGCCGAGCAGTGGTTGTGGAGCAACAGCTGCACCAGAATTTTTACGAGGAATACGGCACGGAAATGAATCCCGAAAAATCACCCTCCTGTTTTGCATATACCAATTTTCTGCTTTCCACGGCAGCTACCAAAGATAATGCGGTTAATATCGCCGCCCTGTTGCCCTGCTTCTGGATTTACCGCAAAGTGGGCATGGAAATTTATAAAAATGCCGCTGATGACAACCCCTACCAGGATTGGATCGATACCTACGCGGGGGAAGAGTTCGAGGAGAGCGTCAACAGGGCTATAGCGATAACGAATGATGTGGCGGCCGACGAGTCGGAAGAACGGCTCCAGGAGATGAAACAGGCATTCATAAAAGCCACCGAGCTGGAGTGGATGTTCTGGAACAGTGCGTACCAAAAAGAGCAGTGGCCACTGCAGGAAGTATTGGAAGGTAGTTAGTAGAAGGTAGATAAATGTAGAGACACGATGCTCGTGTCTTCAAGAATAAGGATCCTCAAAACATGAAAATCGGTATCATCGGTGGAGGTATTATCGGCCTCGGCATTGGCTGGCAGCTGTTACGGCGTGGTGCGGAAGTGACACTATTTGAGAAAGGCACCATCGGCCAGGAATCCAGCTACGCCGCCGCAGGTATGCTGGCCCCGTACGCCGAAGTCGGGTTTGAGGAGATCGAGCTGATGAAACTTGGCCAGGAGAGTCTGCGCTTATACCCGAAATTTATTAATGAGCTTGCCGAAGATACCGAAAACGTCCCCGAAATCGACCGTTGTGGTACCATGCTGGTAGGCGTTGACCGCGATGATACCGAACACCTCAGACGCCTTTACGATTTCAGGGAAAAATTATCACTCACTGTGGAGATGATCACCGGTACCGAGGCCCGTGAGCGCGAGCCCCTGCTTTCTCCAAAAGTGGTCTCTGCGGTATGGCTGCCGGATGACGCCCAGATCGATAATCGTGCACTTGTGCAGTGCCTGAAAGAGGCCTTTACTTCGTGCGGCGGTTTGTTGCTGGAGCAAAACAAAGTGACACAGATTCACCGGTCGGGTGGTGCTGTTAAAGGCGTATCCACCCCCTCATCCAACTTTCAGTTCGACAAAGTTGTACTGGCGGCTGGCTGCTGGTCGCGACAGGTATCAGGGATTCCCGATAAGCTCAAGCCGCCCATCCGGCCGGTTAAGGGGCAAATTATAACAATGCAAAAGACACCGGATTGCGAGCTGAAAGGCATTGTTCGCTCTCCGCGGTTCTACCTGGTTCCGAAAGAGGATGGTACGATCCGTTTGGGAGCGACCAGTGAAGAGAAGGGATTTGACAAAATGCCCACGGCTGGAGGACAAAAGGAGCTTTTGGAAGAAGCCTGGGAAGCGGTTCCTTCAATATATGATCTGCCGCTAATTGAGACCATCGCCGGACTCCGCCCCGCCAGTCGCGACCATGCTCCCATTATCGGGCAAACCAGAATGAAAGGACTATATTACGCCACGGGGCACTACCGGCACGGAATCCTGTTGACGCCTGTGACTGTTTATTCTATAGTGGAGGAGATATTGAATGACAGTATTGCCGAGGCTGTAAAATCATTTCGGCCGGGACGATTTTCAAAAACTGGACAGGAAGCATAAAAGATTACAACATTATGAAATTGCACGTGAATGGAGATAAAATTGACACCGAAGCTAAAACCGTTAAAGAACTGCTCCGGCAATTCGAAGTTGAAGAAGAAGGGAAAGGAACAGCTGTAGCCCTCAATGATTCTGTTGTCCCCAAAACAAAATGGGATAAGCAGGAGCTGGAAGAAGACGACCGGGTGGAGATCATTCGTGCCACGCAAGGCGGTTGATGAATAAAGAATTAAGAATTAGGAATAAAGAATTAAGAATTAGGAATGAAGAATTAAGAATTCAGGATCATTAGTGTCTGGGAAAATTACTCCATCTTGGGGAAAATGGCATTTAAGTTCACTACATACCGTTTTTAGATAAGCAATTAAATATGATCCTTCGCTATAAACAAGCCATATACGAATAAACCTGCCTCCGCCTTCCGGCCTTGGTAAAGTTGACCGCCCGGAAGGGATCGGTGCAGAGCGTAAAGAAAAAATCTGTGATTCCCGAGATATTGAATTGTTGAACCGTTAATTGAAGTTAGAAGGTCTAAGGTCTGAAGGTGGGCTAATAGTCTGCCTTTCCTAGTTTCTCGTCAGGCAAAAATGATTCGTTTTTTCTTGTTGCTACAATGAGTTTATTTGATGGGCCTTTAAAAGTAAGAAATTAACAAGGTCTTCTGAGTCCAGAGAATCCCTGCAGCCAGCTGTTGGAAAGCTGAGTGATGTTCCAAAGCAACAAGCTACGGATAGGCAGGATAGAACAACATCTGGGATTCTTTGGCGGCTTTTTGGGTTCGTTTTTTGGCCGTACAAAAAATGAATAGCAGGAATGAGAAATAGGGCAACACCAAAAGTTTTTTACTGGACAACAGTGATTTACAATTCATAATTGAGAATACCATGAGCAAACTAACCATAGCCGACAAAGAATTTGATTCCCGCCTGATTGTGGGGAGCGCGCGATTTCCCGATCCCGACACCATGCGACGGGCCCTGCAAGCAAGTGGCACCGAAATTGTGACCGTAGCCCTGCGTCGGGCCGACCTGGATCGTGAAGATGGGGAGGATATCCTCAGCTACCTTGACCATGACAACTATTTCATCCTGCCAAACACAGCGGGATGCTACACAGCTAAAGAAGCAGTGTTAACAGCACAGTTGGGTCGTGAAGCACTGGAAACCGACTGGGTGAAGCTGGAGGTCATCGGGGATGATGAGACACTCTTCCCCGATGTTTCGGAACTGCTGAAAGCCGCCGAACAGCTCATTATGGAGGGTTTTACCGTGTTACCCTACGCTAATGACGACCCTATCACCTGCAAGAAGCTGGCCGATATGGGGTGTGCCGCCGTTATGCCGCTGGGGGCGCCCATCGGTTCGGGTATGGGCATCCGGAACCCGTACAACCTGCAAATTATTCGGGAGCAGGTGGATGTGCCGGTGATCGTGGATGCCGGCGTAGGAACGGCTTCTGATGCCGCTATCGCGATGGAGCTGGGCATGGACGCAGTGCTGATGAACTCCGCTATTTCCCAGGCCAAGCACCCGGTAAAGATGGCCGAAGCGATGAAGCTGGCTATCAAATCCGGGCGACTGGCATACGAGTCGGGTCGCATGCCGCGCAGGCTCTACGCCAAGGCTTCCAGCCCGATGGAGGGGCGAATGGAGATCTCCGGTACGGATGAGTAACCTCCCCTTCCGATACTATTTGATCACCGATCGTACGCAATGTGCCCCCCGCCCGCTCCCGGAGGTGGTAGAAGAGGCCTGCCAAAACGGGATTCGAGCAATACAACTGCGTGAAAAAGATCTTTCAGCAAAAGAACTTTACAGGCTGGCAAAAAAACTGCGGGAGACCACCTCAAGATATGGTGCTAGATTATTCATTAATGACCGGGCCGATATCGCACTGGCGGTGGAAGCTGATGGCGTGCACTGCCGGGAAACGAGTATGCGCCCTGGTGATATCAAACAATTCAACTCCTCCCTGGTAGTCGGTGCCAGCGTGCACTCGATTGATTCTGCTCTTAAAGCCGAAACAGATGGGGCTGACTTCCTGCTCTTTGGACCTGTATTCTATACGGCTTCCAAAGCAAAGTACGGTGATCCGCAGGGACTTGAAAAGTTAAAGAAAGTGGTTTCGAATGTCAGGATACCTCTTTATGCCGTTGGAGGAATTACTCCTGCCAGAGCAGTGCAGTGCCTAGAGGCAGGAGCACACGGCGTGGCCGGGATTTCGTCAATTATGACAGCGGATTCCATCCCACAGAAAATTGAAGAATGGAAAACAAGATTACAGCATTTATGAGCAATTTGAGTGGAGTTTACTTAATCACAGATACCACGATCCAAAAACAATATTCGCACCAGGAGTTGGCCGAAATAGCTGTGGAAACTGGAATCAGCATGATCCAGTATCGTGATAAAAATGCATCTGCCCGGGAATCGCTGGAGACAATCAAGGAGATATCACAAATTACCACCGGAACCGATACCACATTCATTGTCAATGATCGCGCAGACCTGGCTTTGGCTGGCGATGCTGACGGCGTTCACCTGGGACAGGATGACCTGCCGATCCCTGCAGCGCGTACACTTTTGGAGGATGAGAAAATCATTGGCGGTACCTCATCGAACCTGGAAGAAGCGCTGCAGGTGGAAGAGGCTGGCGCTGATTATGTAGCACTGGGACATATTTTTGAGACCACCACAAAACAAAAATCTTATGCTCCGCGGGGACTCGGCACGCTTCGAGAAGTGGCTGAAGCGGTCTCTATTCCGCTGGTGGCAATCGGTGGCATTACGCTGAACAATGCGCCGCAGGTTATCGAAGCCGGTGCTGATGTCATCGCGCTATCCTCTGCCATCTGTGCCGCCGAAGATCCGCGGGCGGCCGCACAAACATTTGTCGACCTGTTTTAGTTTTAATGAGTCGTGGCTCATAGGTAGCAGAGCTACCTTCTTTGCGTTCCGTACCGGAGGTACGGAACGAGATAAAAACTCATTGCGAGCTCCGCTTGTTGCTAAGGCATTATTCTGAGTGGGAGATTGCCGCACTCCATTCACTTCGCACACCTTTGCCAAAGCTACGGTGCACTCCGTTCATTCCGCAATGACACCATCGTATTCCAAGCCCACCAATTGCTCGCTTCCGTCCGCTCGGCGGCAGAAGCCCCTCATAAAGCTCCGCGTCTCTGTAGCACCATAGGTTATACTGGACGCGGAGCGCCCTAACAGGTCCCAACGCAGAGCATTGGGACCGAGCGGATAAGCGCTGCGTTGTTGACCGAGGACTACTCTGACGCTGCAAGTAGACCACTCAAACTCCTCTGGCAGGCTACCCAAACCTCTTTGGTGGACTACTCAAACCCCTTGAGTAAACTACCCAAGCCTCTTGGGCAGACTACCCGGACATCTTGAGTGGACTACTCAAACTCCTTGAGCGGACTACCCAAGACCCTTTGGTAGACTACTCAGGCCTGTTGAGCAGCTACTCCGTCTCCCGTAGCAAGAAGTAGACCACTACTTTCCTCGGAGTAGTAAGGGGCCACCCTTTTATTAGTGGAAACTCCTTAGCCCGGATTTCTCAGTGTTTATGATTTCATTCAAAAGGAAGCACAAGAAAATACGCAATTCGCAGTACGCAATATCGAGCCCCAGTTCATTATCGAAGCAGAAAATGTTATTATTGATACCAACAGAAATTAAAGCAGCAAAAGCGTAGCCATGATTTACGAATTTCTTGACAGGTCTCCTCAATTTGACGATACCGTGTTTGTAGCTCCCAGTGCCGACATCATCGGAGATGTGGCTATTGGCAGCCAGAGCAGTGTCTGGTTTAACGTGACGATCCGGGGTGATGTCAACTGGATAGAGATCGGGGAGCGCAGCAACGTGCAGGACAACGTCTGCATTCACGTGATGAATCAAACGGGTCCCACAAGCATCGGTGACGAGGTGACGATCGGTCACAGCGCCATGATCCACGGCTGCACGATCCAAGACCGGGTGCTGGTTGGCATCAATACGACGGTGCTGGATGAGGCCGTTATAGAATCGGATGTAATTGTGGCGGCGGGAAGCCTGGTACCACCGGGCGAGCGACTGGAATCAGGATACCTCTTTATGGGATCCCCGGTCCAGCAGAAACGGAAACTAACTGATGACGAGATCGCATCCATAAAGAAGCACTCCGAGAACTACATCAAATACTCCCGCGCATACCAGAAAAAAGATAACTACGAGCAAAACCCATTTTACACTCCTAAAGGTTGAATGTTGAAGGTTAAAAGTTACAGATTAACTCACCTTCAACATGCAACCTGTAACCTTCGACAAATAGAATGTCCGGCATATACATCCATATCCCGTTTTGTAAGCAGGCGTGCTCCTACTGCGATTTCTATTTCATAACCCAAACGGGGTATCGCAATGAATTCGTGGACAGTTTAATTAGTGAGATCAAATCCTATTCCAACACACAGTATGTGCAAGAACTGGTAAAATCGGTCTATTTTGGCGGCGGCACCCCCTCCCTGCTGAAGCCTTCCGACCTTGAACGAGTTATGGGAGCGCTCCACGAGGTTTTCCGGCTGGATACGGAAGAGATTACCCTGGAAATGAACCCGGACGATGTGAACAAAGATTACCTCAAAGAGTTGCTGAATTTGGGAATCACCCGTTCCAGCATGGGCGTGCAGTCGTTTAAGCCTGAGCTATTGGAATTTATGAACCGGGCCCATACGCGGGAACACGCACTAAAATGCCTTGAACTGCTGCAATCGACAGGCTTCCGCACGTTTACGGTGGACCTGATCTATGGCAACCCGGGACAAGACCTGCAAGACCTTGAGGAGGACCTGGAAACGCTGATCGACTTTGATCCCCCACATGTGTCGGCCTATTCACTGACGGTGGAGCCCAAAACTAAGCTGGGAAAACAGGTGGAACTGGGGCGCATCGATCCGCCGGGCGATGAGGTGGTCTCCGATCACTACGACATGGTCGTGGAAAAGCTGGCGGATGCTGGAATTCAGCAGTATGAAGTTAGTAACTACAGCAAACCGGGGCATGAGGCGATACACAACAGCAGCTACTGGCGTCATGAAAACTACCTGGGGCTGGGACCGGCGGCACATTCATTTTGGTGGGATAATGAAGAGGCCCGGCGCTGGAGCAACCGATCGGATCTAAAAGCATATCTCGAGGAGGGGAAACCGGCAACACTGGATGAAAAAGAAACATTGACACTGCTGCAACTGGCCGAGGAGCGGTTGATGCTCGGGCTCAGAACACGTGAAGGCGTGCCCCGGAAAGAACTCAATGAACGATATAATTACCGATTAAATAGTCGACAACTAGAGTATATCCACCAGAAAGAAAAGGAGAATAAATTCATCATTGATTCTGAAACTCTTCGGCTAACTGCCCAAGGTCGCAAAATAGCAGATTCTATTTTGCTGGATATTGTGACGATGCACTGAATTAAAGCTGTCTAAAAAGACTCAGAAAACTACGTTCCTAACCTCAACATTTTGTATGTCTTATTCTCGTTGTAGTATTCATTTTTTTAGTGATAAAAAAACGAATCAAAAAAATCACCGCCTGGAGTAAATTGTCGCTGCGTTCACTCCGCCTCCGCTAAAACCATTTAAACTCGATCCGCTGAAAAACGCGGATCTCAAACAAAAATGGTTTCTTAACGCTTCGGCTTTGCTCTCTTTTCCAGCGAAATTTACCTTAGGGCGGGGAGCGTTTTTACCTTATGATCTTGGACTTTTAGACCTTCGACCTTTTAATCAACAATTCAACGTCTCAACTACTCAACATTTCAACATTTTAAGACCACAGATTTTTTCTTTACGCTTCTCTACATTTCCTTCCGGGCGGTCACCTTTACAAGGCCGGCAGAGGAGGCTTGAGAATGGGGATCAAGTGAATCGCGTGGTTCAAATGCAAGGGAAATGGTACTTTTGGAAGCCTCTTCTCATCATACCGTTTCATCCTCACCCATCCTCCGGCGGCATGGTACCAAAAACCCGGTCCCACAGCGTGGTGGAAACCCCGAATGCTTTTTCAGGATATTTGTAATGATGAAGGGCATGGTGCCGGTAAAGGTGCTTTAAATACCCGGGGACATTAGATTTATGAGTACTGGTGTGGATGTATGTGTAAATGAGATAGCCGGTCATAAATCCCGGCATAAAAATGTATACAAGCGGTCCCAAAAGAAGCCTGAAAACCAGGTACAGCATAACAATAATAAAGAGTCCCGGTACCGGAGGCATCACCAGCCGCTGCTTGTCTCGGGGATACTCGTGGTGATTACCATGCAGGGTGTAGGCGACCTTTCGAGCCAGTTCCGAGTTTGGAAAATACTCGTCGACATGGTTGATATATCGGTGGAAAAAGTACTCGAAAAAGGTCCAAAAGAACATGGCACCCACAAAAAGAAGTACTCCAGAGAAAACGGAATCGACCACCTGTAGCCTCAACCCAATATAGATCAACAACACGTTGATTATGATATATAAGGTTGCTGAGACCGAGGCGGGAGCCTTTGTTAAAAACTCAAGAAAACTGTTCTCAAACAGTGTAGCCTGCCCACTATTCTTAATTTTTGGCTTTTTTCTTCTCATGACTACTCTCTTTTTATGCGGTTTACAAATAGCAGAAAACCTACTCTTGAAACTCGAAAACCCTCCTCTAAACTTTAAAAGAATCAGACACAAAAATTAAACCTGTTGATAATGATTACTCTCTGTAATCTGCTTATTGCTATTCAGACAACAAACTGATAGTAAAAAATGTTCTTTTATTTACTAAAATTAATCATGCCTCAGTCCTTCCAATATCCTCCAGATAGGGAATAATGGAAGTGCGAAGAAGGTTAAAAACCGGCCTTTTATAACTACGCGATTGATTCGCATTTTGCAGTGAAGAGGTTATTACCACCACCGAGTCAAGTTCCGGTATGATGAAAATGTATTGTCCGCCAAAACCCCAGGCAAAGTAGACCTTACGGCCTGCCACCATTCGGTTCCACCACATGTAGCCGTAATCATACGGATTATAATTGCTGCGCGTATAGGTTTGAAACGATTGACTGAGCCACTCTTTTGAGATGATGCGCTGGTCACCATAGGTTCCGCCGTTTAACACCATCTGCCCAATCTTCAACATATCGGCCGGCCTTAGCGCCAGGTTATTCCCACCAAAATAATAGCCATGTGGATCCTGCTGCCAGCCGCCGGCCTCAATATCCATCGGATCAAACAGGTATTTTTGTGCAAACGCTCGAGTACTCATCCCCGAGGTTTTTTCAATGATTACCGACAACAGGTGCGAGCTGCCGGTGCTGTATTCCATATCGTCGCCGGGCGTGTCCACCATAGGCTGATTGAGCGTAAACTCCACCCAGTCGTCACTTACCACCCAGCGCCCATAGTTATGGAAACTGGTCGTTTCCAGTCCTGATCGCATAGTGAGCAAATCTTCAACAGTAATAGTTCTTTTTTGGGGATCGGTTATCTCCTTAAAATATTCCGGGAAATACTGGTGGATCTGTTGTTCTTTATTTTCTATAAAACCTTGGTCGATCGCGATACCCACCAGCAGAGAAATAATGCTTTTAGAGGCCGATTTTGTATTCATTGCCCTGCTCGCTGGTTGACCGTCAAAATATTCCTCAAAAAGAAGTTCGCCATTTTTTTGAATCAGTAAGCTACGCACGGAGGAGATATCATCCGCTGCCTGCCGAATCTCCTTGGTTTCATTTCGGCTGCTGTCTTTATCGGCAGCCGTATTTTCCGCAATTTTTGCTATTGAATTAGAGATCTCAAAAAACAACAATCCGAAAGCTATAATCAGAACCTGGTATTTAATGACACTATTCATAATTCCGCCAATATTTACTGTTTATCTACCATCCTAATTAAGAAAAACCTCAAATACAACGTTCCAGCTACTCGTTAATGTAGTTAATATGCAAACATTTTGTGTATTACAGATAACTGACCAAGCGTACTACAACTTACAATCTTTTAAAAGCATCCTGAGATGTGTGATATACGCCACGTGATAACTTCCATTCTGCTAATAACACTTATGGCAGGGTGTGATACCACCTCATCCATTGAGAGTGATGTTTTAATTCGCATACAAAACAACAGCAGTTATACATTGAACGACCTCAAAGTGGTATTTCCAGAAGATGAAGTTGCATATGGGGATGTTTCAGGTGGTAAAAAGTCTGGCTACGAGCAGGTTATTAAAGCCTATCGCTACGCTTATATAGAAACGGTAGTTAGGGAAAAAAAGCTTGTCCTTCAGCCGATCGACTACGTGGGGGAGTCACTGCTCGATCACGGGCGATACACCTATGAGCTGTCCATCCATGAGGAGACTTACAATTCGGAGAATTATCGCTACTCCCTTTCTCTACAGTTGACTGAGGATTAAAACCCAGTCTAAAAACCGGATCTTTTACCGATCTTTTCTGCGATACATAAATTTGAGGCCCGACCAGTCCTCATCTACAGCACAAATCTTCACATCCACCAGGCCGAGTTCCAGTCCCAGCTTACGAACATCATTTTCACTGATATCGGTCTCCAGTTTAGAGGATTTCTTGATCCATGAGACCCATAACATACCTGTTTTGTTGAGCTGTGATTTCAAGGGTGGGAATTCGTTATGTAGGATCGCCTCCTTTTTGGCAAAAAGATGGATAAAATCGACAGGATCGGGATTTCCCATCCGCACCAGCTTGACTTCGCCGGGCAGCTCGCCGAGGAGATCAAAGTAATGGTCCGGTTCATGTACTGGCATCATCGTCATGCCCGGCTTGATACCAAGCTTTTTAAGAAGTGGCGTTCCAGAATATCCGGTTTGCATTTTTATAGTATTTAATACTTGTAGCTCGAAGCGCCGCTTCGAGAAATTTTATAGTTAAACGCGTTTAGCGGTTAAATTACAAAACCATAATTCACAATAGAATATCTCAGTCATTTTCTAACCGCTTAACGCGTTAGTTAAAGAAAATTGTATTGCACACGGAGCAGCGCTCCGTGTTACGTGCCACTACGAAAAGTAGGTAAAAATTCGGGTTTACAGTAGCTGTGGTGCCAATCTTCCCAAGTGTCCACCATTCCTGATTTGACGGGATTGTTTAAGGATAAGCTACTGTGTTCTGTAACTCGTCTGAATTCCGTATGACTCGATCATAGCTTTCATTATGCCAAAACTTGCCTGATCTTTGCAGAATCTTGTTTGCTTTTACTGCTGTATAGGATTTCAGTTCTTTCAAAATTTTGGTAATAGGATATTTCTCGTCTGGCTTTTCGCGAAGCGGCGCTTCGCGGTACGTAGACTCTCTATTTTTCATAAGGTGCTTGAAAACCAAATGTACATGATTTGGCATGATGCAATACGCATAGAGATCGTATTGCTCAGAGTCTCTGTAATGAATTGATTCCTTCACGATGTCTGCGATCTTTTCTTGTCGCAACCAGGTAGGCCCGTTGTTCTCATTATCGAGTAACTTCTCATACTTCTGAAAAATTTTTCTTTGGATGTTCTTACGTAGCTCGGGTTGGCAACCCGAGTTACATTGCTTCAATTTATCTCTCTATTCCTGAAGATTAGCAATAACCTGTTCCGGCAAGGTTCCCTGCAAGCGGAACGTGATAAAATATTCAGCTCCCTCCGGCTGCCAGTGCGGCAAGTTGCGCCTGTAAAAATCCATAGCGTCTCTTTTTTTATCTAATTTTGATGAACTGTGTAACTCGAAGCGCTGCTTCGAGCATGTTTACAAACAACAAAAAATATGAGCTTTTCTAAAACCTCACGGAGCAGCGCTCCGTGTTACGTCAGCTCGTACGGATTTTCTTCAATAATGGCACCATCTTTCAGGTTGATGATACGGTTGCCGTAGGAGGCCATCTTTTCGGAGTGCGTAACCTGGATAATGGTAACTCCATCATCTTGATTGAGCTTTTGAAACAGCTCCATAATCTGCTCACTTTGCTCAGAGTGGAGGTTCCCGGTGGGCTCATCGGCCAGTATCAATTTGGGACTGCCTATAATGGCCCGCGCCACACCCACGACCTGCTGCTGCCCGCCGGAAAGCTGGGGCGGAAACAGGTCTTTCTTGGCTACGATGTTAAAGCGATCCAGCATGTCAGCCACCAGGCTTTTGCGCTGCTTGCTCTTCACTTTACGATAGAGCAGGGGCATCTCAATGTTTTCGTACACGGTCATCTCATCGATCAAGTGATAGGCCTGGAATACAAACCCGATATGCGACTTGTGATACTCCGACTTCTGTTTTTCACTAAGATCATGCACCGGGTCGTCATAAAAATGGTACTCGCCCTCCGAGGGATCATCCAAAAATCCGAGGATATTGAGCAGGGTGGTTTTGCCCGCACCGCTGGGTCCCATGATGGTGACAAACTCTCCCTCTTCGATATCCAGATCAATCCCTTTTAAAATGAAGGTTCGCTGAAATCGCTTGTCAACGTATTTGTCTATGTCTCTAAGTTTGATCATAAAGTGTTAAAGTGCTTATGTGTTAATGTATCCACCTCTTTAGCACACTTATTCCTTACATCAGCTGAGTGGGAGTTGTTCTCCCGAGCTTTTTCCGTCGTCTAAACGTTTTCTTTTAAATAGCATAATGCTGGGCAAGCATTTCTTTGATATCGCTCTTTGTGCCATCCCCGTGCGCTTTGCCACTATTCACTACGCAAACTATTTACCGGGTTTGTCATGGCTGCCTTCACCGATTGGTAACTTATCGTCAACCAAGCAACCATTATCGCTCCGCCACCCGCCAGCAGGAACGACGTGGGCGAAATATCCATCTGGTAGGCAAACCCCCGAAGCCACTGCTGCATCGCAATGTACGCGATTGGGATGGCAATGACGAATGCCAGCAGCACCAGCATCGTAAATCGCTTCGACAAATTCAGCACAATACTGCCAACACTCGCTCCCAGCACCTTGCGGATGCCGATCTCCTTGACGCGTTGTTGGGCCGTAAATGACGCAAGGCCAAACAGGCCGAGCGCCGCAATGATAATGGCCAGCAGCGAGAAGTAACCGAACACCTCGCCCAGTCGCTCTTCCGTAGCATACTGCTCGTCAAAGCTGTCGCCCACAAAGAAGTAGCTAAATGGGAATCCCGCGCGCCAATACGACCACTGTTCCTCCAGGTAGGCCAGCGTTTCTGCACGCATTCCATCCTTTATTTTTACCGATACGTTGTTGATACGGTCCTGTGGAATCAAGAATACGATGGGAGCAATAGACTGATGCAAAGATTCAAAGTTAAAATCCCTGACTACGCCAATTATTCGACCACTGCGACCTCCGTATTGAAACTGCTTGTCTAGCGCCTCTTCCGATGAGGACCAACCCACAGCCTGAACCGCCGATTCATTCAAGATGAACGCCTCGGCGGAGTCGCTTGCCAGTTCAAAATTAAAATCACGTCCCGCCACCAACTCAATGCCATAAGTATCCATAAAGTTATGGCTCACATGGATATCAGCGATACGGGTATTTATCTGCTGGAGCTCGCCGTTGACCTCGGCTGTTGTCCCTTGGGAGTCGAGCAGCCGACCGGAGGGCACCCGGCTGGAAAGCGAAACGTTAATGATTCCCGGCTGTTCAAGCATCTGTCTCCGGATATTCTCATAATTTGAGCGGATCTGCGGGCTGGACGGCAAAACCACAATATCATCCTGATTAAATCCCAGGTCTTTACTGCGCAAAAAATCAAGCTGGTTTTGCACCACAATCATGCATACGATCAGGGCGATGGAGATGGTGAATTGGGCTACCACCAGCACCGAACGGAACCGCTCATGAACGCCCGCTGCTTTAAATGAACCTTTGAGAACTGTAGCAGGCTGGAATGCCGAAAGAAAAAAAGCGGGATAGCTGCCTGCTACCATTCCCACAAAAAGAACGATGCCCAGCAGTCCCAACAGGTGACTCCAATTCTGGGTTAACTCCAGCGTCAACGGCTTATCCACAAAATTATTGAACCATGGAAGAATCAGCTCCACCAAAATGACGGCCCCGACCAGGGAAAGGAGGGCCAACAAAATCGATTCGCCCACAAACTGGCGCATCAACGCACCACGGTCGGCACCAACGGCTTTACGCAGGCCCACCTCAATGGCCCGTTTAGCCGATCGCGCCGTGGAAAGATTCATGAAATTAATACACGCGATGAGCAGGATAAAAAAGGCGATCGCGGTATAAATGTAGATATATTCGATATGGCCATTGGCTTCAATCTCGGAGTCGAGATGCGAGTACAGGTGGATGTCGGTAAGCGGCCAAAGATTAAGCTGGGTACCCTTTGAAGCGGAACCGGTTATGCCCTGGCTGCCCGGACTTAAATGCCGATCAATAAAGTCAGGCAACTGCGCCTGCAGCTGGTGGTGATCATAGCCCTCCGGTAGAAGCAGGTAAGTGGCAAAATTGTTACTTCCATAGTTCTGCATCATTGCTTCCACCCCGCCATAGTACTGTGTAACGGGCTCCATGGAAGCCAGAAAATCGAACTGGAAATGGGAGTTTTCCGGGATGTCTTTGAGCACACCGCGCACCTGGAACTGGAACACATTTCCCTCAAACTGGAACTCGATATTCTTGCCCATCGGATCTTCACTGCCAAAATACTTTTTGGCAGCACTTTGTGTAATAACCATACCATCAGGGTAGGTAAGCGCCGTCACCGGGTCGCCCTGGAGCATCTCCCAAGAAAACACTTCGAAAATGTCGGGATCGACAAAGAAAAATCGTTGTTCTACAAATGATTCGTCCTGGTAGGTCAGTAAGGGAGAAATCTGAAAAAAACGAACAGCCTCCTGAACAATGCCATCGAAATCTTCCTCCAGCAATGGAGCAAAAGGTGGTGCCACATGTCCCAAGTGCAGACTGGATTCTCCATCTTGATTGAACCACTGGCGCGAAACCCGCACGATGCGGTCAGATTTTTCGTGGTAAGTATCGTAGCTCAGCTCATATTGTATGAAGAGCAGGATCAGAATACATATTCCCATCCCCAGGGCCAACCCAAAGATATTGATAAATGAATACCCGGGATATTTTCGCAGGTTGCGTAAAGCAATTTTGAAATAATTTTTCAGCATATCTACCGGCTATTGGAATTGTTCTTTCAGGATCTTATAAAATATAATCCAACAACCGTACCAAACTCTTAATGAATCTTTAAAGTAACGTTGAGTGGTAATTTTTGATTGACCGATGTACGATTATAAACAGGTTATGTTCGATATCGAACAGGTGCAAGTGTTATAATTACAGTGTGTATTCAGGCCTGATACCCTTGTACACCTGCAAAAGACTTCCTCCCGGATTGGCATGCTCATTTTTTCAGTGATAAAATCCGCCGGTAGGCGGACAAGCGAACTGTCTGTGAAAAAGTCGCCGGCACTACTTCGCACAAGGCTTCGTACTACAAGCTGAGAAAAACCTGATCTGAAGGGCACTCCGTTTTCCTCCAAGGCCGGGGAATTAGGAATTGTTCGTCTGGCTTGTTGCCCTCTGTTAACCCACCTTTGTTTCCTCCCTAATAATCAGGGAGGAAGACACCTTGAATCCTAATGAAGCTTTTCCCAATAGTAAGAGCGTCACGGCAGGTTATGGTTGAGACACTCAGGTTTTATTTCTTGCATATAAACACTACCAACGCGTTTCTCACTGGTTCAAGTTTGTAACTTGTACCACCAACACATAGCTGATACAATGGCACAAGTTGCAAACTTGCGCCAGTTTAAAGATTATTTATCGACATAGGATGTCCATTTTTTAACGACAAAAAAATGGACGAAAAAAGTCGCCGGCACTACTACGCAAAAGGCTTCGTACCACAAGCTGAGGAAAACCTGACCTGAAGGGCACTCCGTTCCACTAAAAAAATCTCAGATTTTTTCTTTACGCTTCACTCCGTTTCCTTCCGGGCGGTCAGCTTTTCCAAGGCCGGGGAAATTAGCAAGTAAAGGATTAGAAAACATAGATTTGAAGCACCGGTTGTAAAACCGAAACATTTCTATTTGTAGATAGACTGGCTAACAACTCATAACAATTCAACAGCTCAACGTTTCAACATCTTAACACTTCAACAACTTTCGACCTTCGCCTTTTAAGAAACTCCCTAATTGGCCAGCAGATCCCTGTTTCGGTAGATAATCGATTTTGCGTGATCTTTTAGTTTTAGGGCCGCATCCATCAACATCGCTTCATTGGAGGGGAATGGTGCCGGGCGGCTGCCTATTTTCTTGCGCGTCTCTGCAGAAAGGGCCTCCTCGTTACCGGAAGCTAACGCAGAAAAATGCTCAAACACCGCTTCCACCGATAACTTTTCCGTTTTCACCAGCTGATTCGTTTGAAGATCGATATAATCAATAGACCCTCCCACCAAGGCGCTCTTCCGCTGAATGGATTCGGTTACATCCGCAGAAACGGTTACCATATTAGGCTCCCTAATATCATTACCCTCGGAATCCTTTTTAACATTTCCATTCTCGTCCAATACGTATTTCATTCCATCCTGAATCTCTTTTCGCTCGGTATACTTCCTGGTTTCGACCTGCTCTGGGGAAACTGCAATTTCCTGGATATCCAGTACAATATTATAATCGTAATAAATGGAAGAATCCGGGTAGGTCTCATATTGCAACCATTGGGAGTTAAGGTCGCCCAGACCAATTTTCCGCAGTTCCGTATCAAAATCTTCTGGCAGTACTTTGTCTGAATTATTCTCAATTCTCAGGAGCACAAAATTGGTTCCAAGATACTGTGCTTCCTCTAATCGCTGGTTAACGTCTTTGTAATCGGTGTAGATATTCTTTACTTCTTGGAATTCCCGGTATGCAAGTCGTGCACTCTGGCGATCTCCTCGGTCCAGGTACTCCATCCCCTGCTGATACATCGCTTCTGCCGCACTTCCCTTGGAATGGATGATCTCGTCGTCATAATCAACAAGGGTAAACTGGCTCCTCACGCTGGTTGGGAGTGAACGGATCACATCCTGCCTTTGCTCTAACTGTGAGTAGAGAAAATAGATCTCCAGCCAGTTCTCATCACGATTTTCAGCTTCCAGAAAGTCAATCCGCTCCTTGTCAAAGGTATTGGCCTGACCATATGCCTCCTGGAGCACATACAGTTCGTCAGAATCATTGGGATTTTTCCGTAATTTTTTGGCCGCCTTTTCTATCGCCTGGTCATAGCGACCCTTTTCAAGAAGTTTTTCGGAAGACGCGCACGCCGAAGTCCCAAAAAGCACAATTATAAACAGATAAGCTACTTTTTTCATAAAGATCAATTTTTACTGTAGATGGATATTGATAAAAAAGAACAAATTAGGACAAACTTACAACTTGGGTTGTTAAACTTTCTTGAGGATGATCAACTCGTCAATTGAAATTTAGGTAACTCGGAGGGACACAAAGGAGTCACAGAGAGCCACAGGGTTAGTGCAATGTTTGTTTGAGATACCTTTCATCGAAACTGGGCTTGTTTCTTTTAGGTTATTATCCAACGATCAGGAATTTTCCTTACTATATGGATCCAATGCATATAGTAATATGGATTCAATTAAGACGTAAGCTCAAGATGATTCAGATAGTTAGTGGAACTCATTACTCCGACCTCGGGGTTGAGGGGCACTCCCGACTAAAGGGCTTCACACCCTCGCAGCAGAGAGGAAAGATGTATTTGGTTAACAACTTCTGAGAGATTTCTCATCGGTAATTGTAATTCCCGGCCTGTAGAATTAAATAACCGCAGAGTACGCAGAGAAGGTGTAAAGAGTGAACAAGCTCCTAACAACCTTTTACGTGGACTTTGCGCTCTTTACGGTTAAAATTAAACGCGGAGATAGTGCCTAAACCTAAAATGACTTAGGTCAGCGTTTCTACGCTATGCACTCTGCTCCACGCGCTTTGCACTATTCACTCCGTAAACTTTCCACCGGATTCGCCAGCGCCGCCCGGATGCTTTGCCAGCTTACGGTTGCCAGGGCGATCAAAAAGGCTGCCGCCCCGGCGAGAAGGAAAGGCTCAAAGCCTATATCGATGCGATAGGCGTAACCTTGCAGCCACTTGTTAGCGGCATACCAGCCAATGGGAATAGCAATAACAAATCCCAGCATCACCAGTTGTATGAAATCTGAGGATAACAACTTGACGATGTTGCTGGCCGTAGCTCCCAGCACCTTACGGATTCCAATCTCCTTCGTTCTCTCTTGCGCCATAAACATAGCCAGTCCAAATAGTCCCAGGCAGGAGATAAAGATAGCCAGGAATGTAGCCAGCCGGGCAAGAGTGCCAACCAACATCTCACTCCGGTACTGCTGCTCGTACAAGGTATCCATAAAATGATACTCGAACGGCGAGGCAGGACTGAGTTGCTCCACAGCCCGCTCAAGTTCGGCCACGGCCTGTTGGGTTTGACCGGGTGCGGTGCGAACGACAATACCTTGAGCATTTTCCGGCATCGCCATAAGAATCAATGGCTTGATTTTTTCATGCAGGGAAGCGATATGAAAATCCTCAATAACCCCGATTATCGTGCCGGTTCCCAGCCAGAAATCAATTTGTTTGCCAACAGGTTCATCCATATCCATCAGTCTTGCAGCCGTTTCGTTGATGATGTAAGCTGCGCTGTCTGATGCCATTTCCGGCGAAAAATCTCTACCCTCTTTCAGGGAAATATTCATCGTTTCCAGGAAATCATATCCCACGGATAACGGTGCCACTTCCACCGTTTGACCGGCTGGCTTTCCGTCCCAGCTTAAATCACCAGATGACCCTTCAATGTTATGGGGATAATCGCTGACAAATGTTGCTGATACAATGCTTGATGATTGCAAAACAAGCTCCTTCAGCGTTTCCCTGCTGCCGTACAAATCACCAGAAAATGGGGACAGAATCAGGTTTTCTTTTTCATACCCGAGATTTTTTTGTTGAATGAATTGCACCTGTTGATACACAACCATTGTTGCTATCATCAGAATAATGGAGAGTGCGAACTGAAAAACAACCAAGATCTTTCTAAAACGTATATTCGCAGGTCCTAATTTCAGGCTCCCCTTTAGGGTATTAACCGGGTTTAGAGATGAAAGAAAGAACGCAGGATAGCTGCCTGCCAACAGTCCAGCTACAAGTGTTATACCGAGCAAGCTTACAAGCAGGGAAGGTTCCTGAAATGAAAGCTCCAGGCTTTTACCGGTCAGATTATTAAAGGATGGCTGTAATAATTCGAACAGCAGGAGGGCGACCAGCATAGACAAACCAGCCGTAACAACAGCTTCACCGATAAACTGGCCGGCCAGGTCGAACCGTCCGGCACCGCTTGTTTTTCGGATTCCCACTTCCCTGGCTCGCCGCGCCGATCGTGCAGTCGCCAGATTCATAAAGTTAATGCAGGCAATAATCAGTATGAACAACGCTATCGCCACGAACAGGTAAATAAACGTCATTCTCCCACCTACAGGCTGACCGTTCACATAATGATCGTAGAGATGCATGTTGGTTACCGGCTCTAAAAACAGGTGATGGGTCGACTCTTCTGCTGTCTGCTCTCCGATAAGATTCTCGATTTTTTGATCGACAACTCCTTTCTCGACTCCCGGCTTCAACTCCACAAATGTGAAGAATGAAAACACACCCCAGCGCTGCACCCACTCTTTCCCCTGCTCAAATTGTACCTGTGGAAGAATAAAGTCGAACTGAAGCGTGGAGTTGGCGGGAACATTCTCCATAACCCCCGTAACCTGGAAATCCTGGCCCTCCATTCGTACCACTTGCCCAATCGGATTTACTCCATGAAAATACCGCTCGGCAAAATCTCTTGAAATAACAATTCTGTTGGGACTGTTCAATGCCGCCTTGGTATCTCCCTGCAGCAGTGGAAACGTAAACATGTTCAGAAAATCCGGCTCTGCATTCATCCCCTTCTCTTTCCCAGTCTCGCCGTTCACCTCCACAAGCAACTCTCGCGGATAGGTAATTTTGGCAACGCTTTTAATTTCAGGAATCTCCTCCCGCAGCACATCGGCCAGGCGCGCCGGGGTTGTCTTCCAGACCTGGGTTACATCCCACCGCACCTCCGATATCACCCTGTGCAGGCGATCGCTTTTCTCATGAAAGCGGTCGAAGCTAAGTTCGTCCCACACCCACAGTGTAATAAACAGCACACAGACCATCCCCAGGGCCAGGCCCATGATATTAATAAACGTATATCCTTTGCTGCGGATTAAATTCCGCCAAGCGATTTTAAAGTAGTTTTTCAGCATAACAATGTGTTTAGGTGTTGACGTGTTAACTTCGCACTTCGGCACGTTAACACGTTTATCTCATTCACTTCTTAGACTTTCTACGGGGTTGGCCACTGCCGCACGAATCGACTGCCAACTGACCGTTGCCAATGCAATCAATAAAATGGCTCCGGTCGCCAAGAGAAATATACCCAGCCCTATTTCGATACGATACGCGAACCTTTGTAACCATTCATGTATCAGGTACCAGGTAATCGGAACAGCAATTACGGACGCTAATGACACCAGTTTTAGAAAATTCCAGGATAATAAACGGGTAATTCCTATAACGGAGGCCCCCAAAACCTTTCTGATGCTGATCTCTTTTTGGCGACGCTCAGCAGTAAAAATGGAGAGCCCTAATAATCCCATGCAAGAAATCAGAATCGCAAAACCGGCAAAATATTTTGAAAGAATCGATACCCGCTGTTCAGCCACATAGAGAGCCTGGTAATCTTCATCCAAAAAGGCATAGTCAAATGTCAGTCCCAGGTTATATTCGTTATAAAAATCCGCCAGTTGCTGAAGTGTTTCCTGCTCTTTACCCCCTTTTATTTTAACCAGGATATTCTCACCGGAGGGAGTCCATTGGAAAAACAACGGTTTTATCGGCTCATAAAGCGATTCAAAATGGAAATCCTTTACCA
This sequence comes from Aliifodinibius sp. S!AR15-10, assembly GCF_031569985.1. Classification (NCBI taxonomy): domain Bacteria; kingdom Pseudomonadati; phylum Balneolota; class Balneolia; order Balneolales; family Balneolaceae; genus Fodinibius; species Aliifodinibius sp. S!AR15-10. Next base: position 42,848 of record NZ_JAMQKA010000048.1, read on the forward strand.
CTCCAATAATTTGTTTTTCCTCCCCCCATAGGGTAACAACTTTCCCCACGGGATCTTTGATTCCCATTCGTTCAATAGCCGTTTCATTAAATATCACTTTTGAATCCTCCGTATTGAAATCTCTGGAGAATCCTCTCCCCTCCTTTAGCTCAATTCCAAGAGTTTCGATTACATCGTAACCAATCCCTAAACTTTCAAAATCAACCGTCTGATCCGGATCTTTCCCCTCCCAGCTAACAGCGCTTGTTCCGCTATGCAATCCCGTGAGAGTCCCATGCATATAGGATGCATCCGAGATTCCCGGAATTTTTCTGATTTCTGACAAGAAGCTATTCACATTATTGGTTAATTTTCCTTCGGCTGTAAAATGAATAACCTGATCTTTATCCAACCCGAGATTCCTGGATTGAATGAATTCCATTTGCTGATAACCCGCCAAAACCGAAACAATAAGTACAAAGGAAATAACAAACTGAAAAACCACCAGTCCTTTTCGTATTTGTCTTTCGGCTTTTGGATGTTGAATATTCCCGGACACAACACCTCCCTTCAAAATATTTGCCGGATTAAAACCTGAAAGATAGAGCGCCGGATAACTACCTGCGATCAGTCCGGTAATTGTTGTAATTGCTACTGCCGTAAATAAAAAATTAGTATTCCAAGGAAGAGTAAGTTGCTTGCCGGTAATTGCATTAAATTGCGGCATAAAAAGCTCTGCAAATAGCATAGCAAGTAAAAGAGACATAAAAGCCATCCATAAAGATTCTCCAAGATATTGGAGTATCAGTGTGCTTCGTCCTGCTCCCAATGCTTTTTTTACACCAATCTCTTTAAATCTGTGGGAGGCCTTCGCCGTGGCAAGATTCATAAAATTGATACAGGCTATAATCAGAATAAAAATACCGATTACTGTAAACAGCCGTATATACTCAATTCTGCCGCCGGCCAATACTCCATTTTCATATTTTCCATACAGATATCGATCAGAATACGGACGGGTAAATAATGTTATCGGAGATTCCTGAGATTTGGTCTGAACGAATTTTTCAATTTTCTGATCAAAGTTGTTGATATCCGTATTCTCTTTCAAAATTACATACGTACTTGGGCCGCTGCTGGTCCATTTTGAGAATTGCGGAAATTGATCCAGCAAATAATTGAAACTGAATACGATATCAAATTGAATGGTAGCATCTGCCGGAGGAAATTGAAAAACTCCCCCCACGGTGAATAAACCATGAACTCTTTCACCCTCCCAGTCTATGGTTTTACCAACAACTTCTGTGGACGATTGGAACAATTTAGTTGCCAATTCTTCTGAAATGGCTACTGCTGTGGGATCAGCTAAAACTGTACTGCCATTCCCTTCAAGTAGAGGATAAGAAAATACATTAAAGAATTCCCGACCGGCAAATTTTGAGTTTGCTTTTACATGAGTATCCCCAAAAGTTAATATCCCGTTAAACGTATAATCGGCCGGCGGAAAAACAGAAACAGATTGTTCTACTTCCGGCATTTCATTGGCCAAAGCATCTGCCAAACGGCCGGGAGTATCTTCTCCAGTATTGATCCCGTCAGGCTCAGCATAATTTTTCATAACCTGAAAAAGCTGATCGTCCTTCTCATTGAACTTGTCTACTTGGTATTCACTGTTGATCCAAAGATAAATTAATAATGAGCACGCAAGTCCAATGGAAAGCCCAAGGATATTGATGACAAAGAATCCCTTCCTTCTTCTAAAGCTTCGAAAAGTTATTTTGATGTAGTTTTTCAGCATAACAATGTGTTTAGGTGTTGAAGTGTTAACGTCGATATACACATTCACACGTTAACACCTAAACACGTTGATTATTCACTTTGTAAACTTTCTACCGGGTTTGCGAATGCGGCCTTTAGCGATCGATAACCGACAGTCAATACAGCCAATCCCAATGTTGCCAATAATGACACTATAAAGAACCAGGCACTCAGATCGATTTTATAAGCAAAATCCGTTAGCCAGCTGCTCATCAAAAAGTACGCGAGCGGCGCTGCCAGGATAAACGCCACTAAAATCAAAAGGGTAATTTCTTTTGAAAAAATCTGGATGATGTCGCTCGTCGCAGCACCCAGCACTTTGCGGATACCGATCTCTTTGGTCCTCGTAGAGGCCATGTACGAAATCAGGCCAAACAATCCCAGGCACCCGATAATAATGGCGATTACTGTAAACGCATTGACCAGCTGCACGCCTTTCTGCTCATCCTCATAAAACTCTCGCACGACATCATCAAGGAACTGATATTCAAACACATATTGTGGAAATGCGGCCGTCCAGGCCTCTTCGATTTGTTGCAACGCCTGGCTTGTATTTGCCGTGTTAATTCGAATCCCGGAGATTGAATAGCGATCATCAACAACCATTACAACCGGCTGGATCGGGGCATGTAGCGACTGTGTATTAAAATTTTTGACTATGCCTGTAATCGGAGCGCGATAAGACCAAAGTGCAATCTCTTTCCCTAACAATCGATGATATTCCTCACCGAATCCGCTGCTTTTGGCAAACGCCTCGTTAACCAGGAATTGCGTTACAGAATCACTGCCTGTCGGTCTTAAATTTTCGCCGGCCACTATTTCCAATTCATATGTTTTAGTAAAATGTTCATCTACAAATTTAATCTGGGTTTGTCCTTCCTGAATCTGATCGTCACTATACAACTCGTAACCACTCGACCATACATTTTGGGATGCCGTACCGGTATTCGAATAGGTGATCTCCAAAATGGAGGCCTGCTGCATCAACTGCTGGCGGAACTGCTCCCGGGTCGTCTCATCCGGCTCATGCACCGGCACTTCCACAACCGCCTCTTTGTTGAAACCCATATCTACCTGAGTGAAATAATCCATCTGATTCCACATCACGATCATGGAAATAATGAGCACCTGCGAGATGGCAAATTGGAATACCACCAAACCCTTTCGTAATGAGGCCCCTCGTCCATAACTGGCTCTTATCGTATTTCGTATGGCTTCGGTAGGACCGTATCCCGACAGAACAAAAGCAGGATACAAACCGGCGGTAAAGGTTACTGCAATCAATAATAATGTCAGAAAGATGAACAGATCACCAGCCAGCTTGCTGAGCGCTAGTTCATATCCTAAAAAAGATTCAACGAATCCCGAACTAAGCTCGACAAATAACAGCGAGCATAAAATGGCAATCAATGTTATGACGGCTGTTTCCACCAGAAAGTATGCGATCAACTGTAATCGCGTGCCGCCCAAAACTTTACGAACGCCCACTTCTTTTGACCGCTGCACGGCCACGGCCGTATTCAGATTGATAAAATTGATGCAGGCGGTCACCAACAGGAAAAGGCCAATCAATCCCAGGGCCCAAAGTCCAGCAGAAGTAACGACTCTGTGACTAAAATTCCCGTATTTATTCCCAAAATGAATTTCGCCTAAGGGCTGAAGAGAATATGACAGCTCTTCATCTGGTTCCTCAAGTCCGTATTTATCAACGAATCCGGGTAAGCCCGCTTCTATTGTCGCCGGTTGTGTACCCGGTTTTAGGGTGAAATAAACTTGCGTAGAGGAAGATACGCTTCCCCAATTGTCAACTGCCCACTCAGGTATTTCAAAATATGCCATCATACTAAACGGCAGATCGGTGTTCTCGGGAATCTTTCCGACAATCCCTGTTATTTCCATCTCCCTGGATCCGTCCAACACGATTGTTTTTCCCAGTGGATTTTGATTACCGAACAGGATATCTGCAACGGGTTTAGAAAGTACAATTGTACCGGGGCGATTCAACGCTGTTTGGGGATTGCCGTGCAGCCAATTCAGATCAAAAATATTAAAGTAATCCTGCCGGACAGCGCCATATTCTCCGGGGAGGTTGCCAATATTAAATTTTTGACGCCCGGTAGGAGTCTCAACCGCAATAACTGATGGTGTATTGTTGTTATCCACAACCGATAGATATTCGATGCCGGGAAATTCCACCCGCAATGCTTCCGGTAAGGGATAAGGAACGCCTTCCCCAAAAGAGGTCTCACCGAACCGGTTTTGCTCGTAAACCAGTCGATAGGTGTTGCCTGCATTCTGATGATAAGTATCAAAACTCAGATCAAACCGGATAATCATAAATATCAGCATCGCACATACAATGCCCAGCGATAACCCAGCAATATTTATCGCCGAATAGCTCTTGTTTTTGATCAGATTCCGGATGGCAATTTTGATGTAGTTTTTTAGCATAGGGTTCTCCGTACAGTCGAAGGTATAGTACCTAGTGTATAGCACATAGGGCATGGCGTCGAGCATTATTTCCGATTACGCCATACGCTCTACTCTGTCTACTTTATAATTGTTCAACAACCGTACCAAAAACAGAGAAGTTTTCTTTTTTAAAGGATAAAGACTTTCCCCGCAACATGCCTGTACGGAGGTCAACAGTGGTGTTCGGATATGAACAGCGAAATGTCCCTTTTTGTCTTGGAAAAAAGAGACGAAAAATTTTCTAAACTGGCGCAAGTTTGCAACTCGTGCCATTGAATCTCTCTTCTCATAATTGATGATTTAGGGGCCTTTGCAGAACCCCTTGTTTTGGGGATTTTTCCCAAAACCGATAGGTTTAATCGAACATCGCCAATTTTTAACTCAAATGGAATCTTTTTATGTCGGATAAGCGCCATCAGCTCAGTATTT
>NZ_JAMQKA010000049.1:0-47482 GCF_031569985.1 Aliifodinibius sp. S!AR15-10
CTCCCGGCAGCAGCTGGTCGATCAACTCATGAGCTACATCAAAGACTATAACCAGAAGAACGCAAAACCATTCAACTGGACCTATGGAAAAGAGTACCTCACGAATTAAGTGGTAATGACACTAGGTTATAAATAGGAGTTTTAAACCCCATGGAGATCTTCCTCAAATCTGGGAATGTTGAAAATCTTTTTAATCGCCTTCCCCGTTAAATCAACAAATTGCCAAACCCTATCACCCTCATCAATATTATCGATCAAACCGCAGGAATGCATCGGCAACTCATTTAGTTGTTAGAACATATATTTAATATCAAACTAAATGGATTGCTGATGTCTACCAAGAAATTATTTGAAACTATTGACCTGGAAACCCAAACACTGAGCAACCGGCTGGCGATGGCCCCGATGACTCGAAACCGCGCCCACAACGAGGCCAACGCTCCCACCGAGCTGCACGCCGAATACTACAGCCAGCGGGCGTCGGCGGGACTCATCCTCTCCGAGGGCTCGCAGATATCGCAGCAGGGCATGGGCTATATCGACACCGCCGGCATCCACAACGAGGAGCAGGTCGAGGGCTGGAAGAAGGTGCTGGATGCCGTACACGACAAGGGCGGCGTGATGTACAGCCAGCTCTGGCACGTGGGGCGCGTCTCTCATGCTTGGTTCCACGACGGGGAAGCCCCGGTCTCTTCCACTGCACAGAATGCGGAGAGCCAGGTCTTCACCCCGGAAGGATTCCAGCCAACTTCCACGCCCCGAGCACTTTCTACCGAAGAGGTGGAAGTAGTAGTGCAAGATTTCCGGAAGGCCGCCCGCAACGCCATCGAGGCTGGGTTTGACGGCGTGCAGATCCACGGAGCCAACGGCTACCTGGTGGAGCAGTTTCTCCATGACACCATCAACGATCGTGATGACCGGTATGGCGGTCCCATTGAAAATCGCGCCCGTTTTCTCTTCGAAGTATTGGATGAAGTGATCGACGAAGTGGGTACGGAAAGGAGTTCGTTGCGCCTCTCCCCCAGCAACCTGATGGGCAGCGAGAATGATTCGGAGTCGAAGGCGCTGTATGAGTATGTGATCCGTAAACTCAATGACGAGTATGAGTTGGCATTCCTGGAGCTGGTGGAGCCGCTGGCCGACCTGGGCGAGCATCCCCAACTGGCGGAGAACGTGCTGGATTATTACGGTGAATTCTACGAGGGTGTGCTGATGACCAATGGCAATTACGACCGCGAGCAGGCGATCGAGGTTGTTGAAGAGGGGAAGGCGGATTTAGTTTCCTTTGCCCGACAGTTCCTGGCTAATCCCGACCTTCCGGAGCGCTTTGCACAGGATGCCCCGCTCAACGAACCAGACCGCGACACGTTCTACGGCGGCGATGCGGAGGGGTATACGGATTACCCGTTCCTGGAGGAGGTGGAGGCTGCTAAGTAACATCTTTTTAAATTTACTCTTGTCCTCAAAACTTCAACACGTCAAGTGTTAACCACAAAGATACGCAGAGAAGGCACAGAGGACCGCAAAGTTTTCTTTGTGTAGTTTTGTGGGTTCTCTGATCTACTATACCGGTGCGGTCCACTTCCCAAAGTGGGCTGCACCTTTTTATTGATAGCTGGGAACCCACCCCGCCTCGTTGAGCTCGGTAACCCCTCCCTGGAGGGACTTATATGAGGCTATTTCATAGTAATGAAGTGCTAATTGACGTTTGAAGCCTTCTTTTTCACCCACCATCTGAACCAGGATAGGCAGGATTAAAGGATTTGCCCGATTCTTTTCATGCAAATAATACATCCTGTTCATCAACAAATCCTGCAAATCCTGATTCTAATTTTTACAACTTCTTGAACCAGCAGAGGTTCAACGTCTCAACAACTCAACATTTCAACACCTTCAGACCTTAGACTTTTGACCTTTAAGACCTTCGACCTCAACAGTAATCAATTCTTCCATTTCTTAACCTCATACCGTAACATTAACAGGGTGATTCAGTAAACAACAATTCTGTTTTTAAATAGAGAGAGGCCTTTTTCAAAAAGATTAACCCAGCTAATACTAATACAAAGAGGATGTTATGGTAGAATTCAGAAAGTATGTGTTCGCACTATCCGGTTGCCTGTTGCTACTGGTTGCCAGCCATCAGGCGTTCGGGCAGATCAACGCCAAGCTAATGCGGTATATGGACGTCTCACAAAACCAAATTACGTTTGTCTACGGGGGCGATGTCTGGGTCGTCTCTAAAGAGGGCGGGACCGCACATCAACTGACCACCTCACGCGGGGAAGAGGCGTGGCCAAAGTTCTCTCCGGATGGCTCGCATATTGCCTATTCAGCCAGTTATGACGGCAACGAAGATGTCTATGTCATTCCTGCCGGTGGCGGTGTCCCCACACGTGTTACCTACCAATCGCATGGTGACCGCCTGGTGGACTGGCACCCGGACGGGGAGCACCTGCTGTTTGCCTCCATGCGGAAAAGCGGACGTACCCGGTACAACCAATTTTACAAAGTATCCCGCAACGGAGCTCTGGCCGAGCGCTTGCCGATGCCCCATGCAGAACTGGGGAGCTACTCCCCGGATGGCAACCGGCTGGCGTATGTAGATAAAATAACTGAAAACTACCCATTTAAACGGTACCGCGGGGGATTGGCTTCGGACGTGATCATGTTTGACCTGCGTGATAATACTGCCGAAAAGATCACTGACAGCCCCGCGATTGACGGCAAGCCGGCTTGGGTGGGAGATAATATCTACTACCTCTCCGACCAGGGCGAGGACATGCGGCTGAATATCTGGAAGCATAACATGAGCAATGGCAATAAGACCCGGCTCACTGATTTTGACGATTTTGATATCGCCTATATGTCGGCCGGACCAAACGAGCTGGTGTTTGAAGCGGGCGGAACGCTCTACCTGATGGATCTGCAAACCGAGGAGTACCGGCAGGTGGAGGTGGATGTGATCAGCGACCTTACCAATGAAAGGCCACAAACGGTTGACGTCAGTAATCGGATCAATAAGGTGGTTGCAGCGCCGGGAGGGAAGCGTGTGATATTTGAAGCACGCGGCGAGCTGTTCAATGCCCCGGTCAAGGATGGCTACACGAGCAATATGACGAGGTCTAGTGGTGCCTTTGATCGCAACCCTGCATGGTCACCGGATGGCAAGTATATCGCCTACTGGAGTGACCGTTCCGGTGAGTATGAGATCTGGCTGCACCCTACAAACGGCACCGGGGAACCGCGCCAGCTGACCGAACGAGGCAAAGGATTTGGCTATACGCTCTACTGGTCGCCGGACAGTGAGAAGCTTGCCTTTATTGATGAAACAAATACGATTTATGTTGTGGATGTAGAGTCCGGTGACACAGCGGAAGCGGGCAACACTAATTGGAATGTAGAACATAACGGCCGGTTTGGATATCCCATTGCGTGGTCGCCCGACTCCCGTTGGCTCACTTTTTCCCAGGGCATGGAAAATTCACATTCTGGAATCTTTATCTATGACACCGAAGATGATGAGTTGCGACAGGCTACCAGCGGCTTCTATAATGATGGCGGTGCAGTGTTCGGCGCCGAGGGCAAATACCTGTTTTTCCTGACAAATCGCGAGTTGGACGCCGCCTACTCCAGCCTGGATGACGGCACGTGGATCTATCCCAATGCCACCAAGATAGCGGCCGTCAGCCTAACGGAGGAGACGCCCTGGCTGCTAGAGGCCAAGAATGATGAGGTAGAAATGGCTGATTCTGCGGATGAAGAACAGAAGTCGGAAGAAGAATCTGAAGATGATAATGGTGACGAGCAAGAGCAGGAAGAGGAGATGACCGTGGAGATCGACTTTGATGGTTTTGAATCCCGCCTCGTACTGCTACCCCCGGCAGCGGGCAACCTGGGTGGACTAATGCCGTTTAAGGGAAAGTTGGCATTTCTTCGATATCCCAATACTGGATCCTCAGGTCAGCCTCCCGCCCTGCAGTATTATGACATGGAGGAGCGAAAGGAAGAGACGATCCTTCAGCCTGTGAATGATGCGGAGAAGACACCGGACGGAGAGCAGATCCTTGTGCAAAGTGAGGGGCGGTATGCGATTATCAGTCCGAACCCTGGTCAAAAGATTGAGGAGCCGATCCCTACCGAAGATCTCGAGATGGACTTGGTGCCGAGAGAAGAGTGGCGGCAAATCTTTATGGATACATGGAGACGCCATCGCGACTTTTTCTACGATCCCGACATGCACGGTGTGGACTGGGAGGAACTTCGTGAACGGTACGGCGAGTTGATCAAAGACGCCCGAACACGCTGGGATATCAGCAACCTGCAGTCGAACCTGGCGGCTGAACTGAGTGCCGGGCATACCTACACTTTTGGCGGGGACACTGAAAATGTAGAACAGGTGGAGACCGGTTTCCTGGGTATCAACTGGGAGCTGAATGATGGGAAATACCGTATTAAGGAGATTATCCGCCCGGCATCCTGGGACATGCAGGTACGATCTCCGTTCGATCGTTCGGGTGTGGATGTGCAGGAGGGCGACTATATCCTTTCTGTAAACGGTACGCCACTGGATCCGAATAAAGATCCCTATGCCGAATTTGAGGGGCTGGCCGGTAAAACGGTTTCCCTGCAGGTAAGCCGCTCAGGAGAACGAGGGGATGCTCGCGAAGTAGTGGTAAATACCCTGTCGGAAAATGAGGAGCTTGAGCTTCGGCACCTGGCGTGGGTGGAACGCAACCGCCAGATGGTGGAGGAGCTCTCCAACGGCCGACTTGGGTATGTCTATATGTTGAATACTGCCTCGCAGGGACAACAGGAGCTGGTTCGAATGTTTTACGGCCAGCTGGATAAAGAAGGCTTTGTTATCGATGAGCGCTTCAACGGCGGTGGCCAGCTGGCGGATCGCTTCTTGGAGCTGCTCAAACGACCGGTGGTCTATAACCTGCACTGGCGCCACGGACGTGACCACACCTGGCCGGTAAAAACGAATACCGGTCCCATGGGCATGCTGATTAATGGCTGGGCGGGTTCCGGGGGCGATGCCCTTCCCTGGGCGTTCCAGGAGCTCGAAGCGGGTCCCGTTGTAGGGCAACGCACGCTGGGCATATTGGTGGGACCGGCAACCGGCCACCAATTGATTGACGGCGGTGGAATCACGGTACCCGGTGCACGCCTGTATGATAATGACGGGCACTGGTTCTGGGAAGGGGAAGGAGTGACCCCCGACTTTGAGGTGTGGAATGATCCCGAAGTGATGGTCCAAGGACGTGATCCGCAGATGGAGAAAGTGGTGGAAGAGGTCATGAAGCTGCTTGAAGAGAATCCCGGTCAGCCGGATATGACCCAAGCACCCCCGATTGAGCCACGTACGGCAAAGGAGTTAAATGGTAGTAATTAACTAATCCATATTGTATGAACACTTGATCCCCGGTTCTTGGAATAGTGCCGGGGATTTTTATGAGGCTTTTTTGATTGTAGTTGAATTGTTGAGATGTTTAGACGTTGAATCGTTTATGACGTGAACCTGATGTCATCCTCCAAACATTCACACGTAAACACCTCAATTTCAACACCTTAACTTTAACCGATACGCGAAGAAGGCGCAGAGAGCCGCAAAGGATTTCTCTTTGTGAAACTTTGGGTCTTCTGTGTGTCACTCCGTGTTACAGTTATTCAGAATTCCGAATTCAAAGAACCAACCTTCAACTTTCAACCTTAGACGTTGAACTTTTTGACTTAACCATTAACAATTTAACGCCTCAACATCCCGAAGTTAAAAGCCTTTGAATCACAATACATCTCTTCCACGTAAAAGCCCCAGGAAGCCCCCGATAGTAGCCGCGGCCCCGCCTACCAGCATCCAGATCGCCTTGTCGGACCCGGAGCCTCCAAAGAATTGGTCCACTTCTGACTGCAGGGAGTTGTACTCATCATAGCCGAAGTAGAGCAGAAGCAGTCCCCCGACCAATAGTACAGTTGATATAACCTTTCTCATGACTGTAGGTTTTGTTTCAGTTTCATGATAACTACTAAATTCATGGTTGAACTACAAGTGTCATCTAATTGTACCATGATTAAAAATTGATATTGGCAAACTGTTTTTTGCCCTGCGCATAAATGCCGTACCTTGTCCCAAAATGAACAATCCATTATAAATTAACCTTGAGCTGTTGCGAGCAACGGTTTGAAGGTAACCTGCGATATCTTTATGAGAAATGATGATATAATACAAAGTATCCGTTATATGCTGGATCTTGACGATATTAAGATTGCCCACATCCTGAAGTTGAGGGACTATACCCCTCGGCGCGGAGAGGTTGAGGCTATTTTTGAAAAACCGGACGCCAAAGATGGTAAGGAGAAGACAGACTGCAGTGACGAGCTGATGGCCCATTTCCTGGATGGGTTGATCTACTATCAGCGGGGCAAAAGCAAAGACCACCCGCCCCGTCCCATCAAGACGCCCGTTACCAATAATATGGTGCTGAAGAAGTTGAGGGTGGCTTTTAAACTGCACGAAGAGGATATGCACGATATCCTGGAGTCGGCCGGATTTTCCATGTCCAAGCACGAGTTAAGTGCCCTGTTTCGGAGTAAGGGTCATACGAACTACCGTGAATGCGGGGACCAGGTACTGCGGTATTTTTTGAAGGGGTTGACTATGAGAGTTAGGGACTAAGTATCAGTTGTGTCCGGGAAATTTTTTCATATCGTTTAAAAAATGGCATACAAGTTCCTTGCCTGCAGTTTTTGGAAAGGAATTCAATATATCCCTTTGGATAAACAGGCTTGATGTTACACTATAAAGAACAACTTTGGAGGATACAGACAGCCCTGAAGCGTTAGCCTTTCCGAATACGTTGTTGGTTTTTGAGCCGCCAAAACCGACGAAAAAAGCGACCGCCTGAAATCTGTTTCGCTCAAAGCGGTTCTCCCTGCGCCTAAAAGAAACCAAGATATTTTAAACTCGAGTCACTCAGGAACCCGGAGATTTGGAACTTCCACAAAATCTAAGAACCTATTGACAAGGTTTCTTGCTTAACGGCTCCGGTCCTCCCGCTTACCCATCGATCCACAGATTTGGGGCGGGTTGGGTAAATCTTTGTGCAGGACTAAGGCTCTCACCGGCCTTTGAAATTTTTGTTGAACAAAGTGCTCAGAGTCGTAGCGTTAAGAAACCGTTTTTGGTTATGTCGAAAGTCAGAAGGCTTAAGGCACTGAAGGTGGTATAAAATTTCCAAGTATTTGTTGATTTGTATTGAGTATCGAGAGCTATCAGACGTTACATTTTAAATGAAATGAAGCGTTGCAGTATTTGTTATTAAACATTCTGTTATAAACTCTTACCTTGTCCGCACTGAAAAGACTCTAATCAATTAAATCCACTGTATCCGTGAGTGACCAAAAAGTAATTTTTTCGATGACTGGGCTCAGCAAAGTATACAAGCCCAACAACCAGGTACTAAAAGATATTTATCTCTCCTTTTTCTATGGCGCCAAAATCGGGGTCTTGGGCAATAACGGCTCTGGCAAAAGTACGCTCCTCCGAATAATCGCCGGTGAAGAGGAAGATTATATGGGCGAAATATCCCGTCAAAAGGGAATCACCTTTGGGATGCTGCCGCAGGAACCAACGCTGGATCCCGAGAAGACGGTAAAGGATATTGTGGAAGAGGGTGTTCAGGAGACGATCGACCTGATCAACGAGTATGAGGCTGTCAACGAAGCCTTTGGTGAGCCCGATGCTGACTTCGAGAAGCTGATCGAAAAGCAGGAGAAACTGCAGGAAAAGATTGATCATCTCGGGGCGTGGGACCTAGACAGCAAGCTGGAGCAGGCGATGGATGCCCTTCGTACACCTCCCGGTGATACGCCGGTGGAGGTACTTTCAGGAGGTGAAGCCCGCCGTGTGGCGCTGTGCCGTCTGTTGCTGCAAAAGCCGGATGTGTTGCTGCTCGATGAGCCTACCAACCATCTGGACGCTGAATCGGTGGCTTGGCTGGAACAGCACCTGGCCCAGTATGAGGGCACAGTGATCGCTGTCACGCACGACCGCTACTTCCTTGACAATGTGGCGGGCTGGATCCTGGAGCTGGATCGCGGGGAGGGTATCCCGTTTGAGGGAAATTACAGCTCATGGCTGGAACAGAAGAAAAAGCGACTTGAACAGGAAGAAAAACAGGAATCGAAGCGCCAAAAGACCCTGCAGCATGAGCTGGAGTGGATTCGTCAGAATCCTAAAGGCAAGCGTAGCAAGAGTAAGGCGCGGATCAACAAGTATGAAGAGCTGCTTTCCGAAGAGCGACGCAAAAAGAGGGAGGATATGGAGATCTTTATTCCGGCCGGGCCTCGCCTCGGAGACAAGGTTATTGAAGCTAAAAATGTATCCAAAGGGTATGATGATCGGCTGTTGATAGAGGATATGAATTTTAGTTTGCCGCCGGGTGGCATCATTGGTGTGATTGGTCCCAACGGTGCAGGGAAGTCCACACTCTTTAAAATGATCACGGGTGAAGAGAAGCCCGACAGTGGAGAGATTGCACTTGGCGAGACGGTGCAGCTGGGCTATGTTGATCAGAAGCGGCCGCTGGACCCGGAGAAGTCGATCTGGGAAGAGATCTCGGGCGGAAAGGATACGATAAAACTGGGCAACCGGGAGGTTAACTCGCGGGCCTACACAGCTCGGTTTAATTTTAGTGGCACCGATCAGCAGAAGCGGTGTAAGGAGATTTCTGGCGGAGAGCGCAATCGTGTGCACCTGGCCAAGATGTTAAAGCAGGAAGCGAATGTGTTGCTGTTGGACGAGCCTACCAACGATCTTGACGTCCATACGCTGCGTGCCCTGGAGGAGGCACTACTCGATTTTGCGGGTTGTGCAGTTGTCATTTCCCACGACCGCTGGTTCCTCGATCGTATTGCAACTCATATGCTCGCTTTTGAAGGCAATAGCCAGGTATACTGGTTCCAGGGCAACTACTCGGAGTATGAGGAGAACCGTGAGGAGCGACTTGGCTCCCGGTATCATCCAGAGCGGGTTCAGTACAAGAAGCTGATGCGGGATTAGTAAGTTCGAAATTGGATGAAAATGTGGACTACTCAAATTTAGAGCTGAGCTAAAAGGTGAAGGCTTGTTCAGACCAAAACATGGCGTTTTTGATGTATACTGTTGTATTTACCTAGGACTTAAGGTTAAATCCAGGGGAATACATTAAATATGCTTTTTTTTAATGCATGTGGAGATGCAGATAGAAGCACACGAGGTTTTTACCTTTGTGGATTTTTAACGGTCCCAAACTGGCGCAAGTTTGCAACTTGTGCCCTTAAGGGAATAACCACAGAGGACACGGAGAACACAGAGAACCACGAAGGTACTTTTTTGTGATTTGGTGCGGTCCACTTCCCAAAGTGGGCTGCATCTTTGATAAGTTTATCTTTGACGTTGAAATGTTGAGTTGTTAAATCGTTTAAAACCCGTGAACCTGGTCTTATCCCCCAAACAGTCACCACTTCAACGTGTTAACCGCAAAGATACGCAGAGAAGGCGCAGAGGATCGCAAAGGATTTCTCAGTGTAACTTTGTGAATCCTTCGTACCACTCCGGGTTACAGTTATTCAGAATTCTGAATCCCCAACATTCAACATGTAACCTTTCAACTTTCAACCTTGGACTTTGGACCTTTCCGACTTAAACTTTAAGGATTTAACAATTTAATGTTTGCCTCTCATCCTAAACATAGGTTTAAGGTCGATATCAAGACTATACATTAAAATATTATTTTTTTAATGTATGTTCGGAACAAAACCCGTATGTTGAGGTCGGAATGGGCAGCAAACCTTAAAAAACGAATAAATTAATGCCTCAACAGCCGATATACCGCGTCAATCCCGACCGTAATACTCCTTGGAACGACCTCCCACCCCTGCCGATCCATGAAGAGCTCTACAAAAATGTGGAAGTATACGAGCAGCTCGGTAAAGCAAAGGAAGCACTGGCGCTGCTGGCGGGTCGCAGCGTGGCGATTCCCAACCAGGCGCTGCTGGTCAACAGCATCACCCTGCAGGAGGCGAAGGACTCCAGTGCCATAGAGAATGTCTTTACCACCGATGACGATCTCTACCAGGCGTTCAGTGATAAGAAATTTGACGACGCTGTGTCGGGTTCTACCAAGGAGGTACTCCGCTACAGGGAGGCGATCTGGGAGGGTTGGGAGTATCTGAATGAGCATGGAGAGTTTGATGTCGACTATTTTATCAATCTCTACCAGGAGATCAAGGAGACTGGCGACAGCATCCGTCCCCCGTTTGCGCGCACCTACATCCGGCAGGGCGGCAGCGGTCCCAATGCCGGCAAACGGATCTATACGCCGCCCAAGGGCAAGGGCGTGCTGGAGGAGAAACTGCAGAACCTGGTGGAGTTTCTGAATGATGACGAGATTCCGCCGAAGGAGCCGCTGTTGAAGATGGCAATCGCCCATTTCCAGTTTGAAGCGATCCACCCGTTCCGTGATGGCAATGGCCGGGCGGGCCGGATTCTCAATATCCACTATCTAACCGTCAAGGGCCTGCTGGAGCTGCCGATCCTGTATCTCAGTCGCTATATCATTGAGCACAAGCAGGAGTATTACGACACGCTGGCCGGGGTTTCGCAGCGCGGGGCCTGGGAGGATTGGCTGCTGTACATGCTCCGGGCGGTGGAGTCTACGGCCCGGTTGACCTACAGCAAAGTGAATGATATCCTGGAGGCGAAGGAGGCTGTGCTGGAGGCAATTGTCACAGAAAAGAGCTTCCAGCGGCCGGACCAGCTGGTGGATGCGATCTTCACGCAGCCGTTCACCAAGGTGAGCCACCTGACGGATGCGGGCATCTACGCAGAAAACACGGCGCGCAACTACCTGAATGAACTGGCGGAGATGGGCGTGTTGGAGAAGAAGGTGATCAAGGGACGGCACTATTACCAGAATCGGGAGCTGGAGGGAATACTTTCGTATTAGTAAAAAGTATTAAGTATAAAGTGTTAAGTTGGATTGCATTTCTCTTCTGGCATGCAAGGAAACGCAAAGAGAAAGTCTCCTTTAGGGGATTTAGTCCCGATTTCGTCCATTGGTTTTAAAACACCAGCTCAAGCCGTCCATCCGGAGTTTGCTTTACTGAATTTCCGAACTTTTTACATTGCTGGTTCAGAACATCGTGCAGCCAATTGATATCCTCAGTAGGGGGTTGGCGCAGTTGAAAGCGGTAGAGCTGCATCGGGCTCATTTTCATGGAGATCAGCTCTCCATCGCTGTTCAACGTTGGAAAGTATAGCAGGACCAGATCATCCCGGTATTTCTCATGGCCGCTGATCCCCTCATAGTCGCTGATCAGGTCACCACACCCGTAGAGAATCAACCGCCCCTTATGCACCTCTATTGCTTTCCGGTGATGCGATGAGTGCCCGTGGATGAGGTCCGCGGTACCGCTGTCGATAAGTTTATGGGCAAACGCTTGTTGTCTCTCCGGGACCTCGTAGCCCCAGTTGCTGCCCCAATGCAGGGACACTACCACCTGGTCATTCTCCTGCCGGTACTCCCGGATATCTCCAGCAACTTTCTCTGCACTTTTGGAATCTATATTAGAAAGCAGGTTTATACCTGGGCGGTTGTTTTCGGGCTCCCACTGCATCGGTACGCCGGCCGTGGGAGATCCGTAGGAAAACACCAGCAGCCGACCGGGATCGGTATTCAGTACGGCCGGGGCCGAAGCCGAAACACGATCGTGGCCCGCACCCGCGGTCTTCAGTCCCGCTCCATGGAGCGTGTTTAAAGTCTCTCTGAGCCCAGTTTAGCCCCAGTCCAAAATATGATTGTTACCCAACAAACAGATATCGACATCGGCCGCTGTGAGTAGGGCTGTATTTTCAGGATGCATGCGATAGTGAATGCCCTTCCTCTTCCAGTAGTCGTCACTGGTAGTGACCGACGTTTCCAGGTTGATAATCCGGGCATCGGGATTGTGACTGTCTAGTTTCTCAAGAGCATCTCCCCAAATATATTTATACGAGACTTTTGCTGGAATCGGCCCGTTTTTCTGCTCGGCTAGTTGTACATACCACTTTGCATTTTTGGCATAACGCTCATACAGGCGGGGAGAAACAGAATGGGGCAGTACCTGGTCGATTCCCCGACCGGTCATTACATCACCGGAAAGAAAAAGAGTGAGCAAATCTGATTCAGATTCTTGCATCCCTGTCCCTCCTGCTGGTTCCATACTTTTAGCATCCATTAAATATGGAGCACCAATTAATATGCTGCACTGTTCGAGAAAGCTTTTCCGACCCACCCAATTATATCCTCATCTGTTTTGGTATTTAGCTTTTATGACAACTCTGTAAAATCCTTAATTATTTTAGCGGCTTGTAAAAACCAAATTACAAAAAATAGCTGGTGGACTTACTGTTACACGGAGTGACACAAAGGGGGCACAAAGCTGCACAAAGAGAAACCTTTGTGGCCCTCAGTGACTTCTTCGTGTATCCTCTGTGCTCAGCCTTTCTACATATACTCGATATCCCTATCCTATATTTCCCGGTGTCAGAGCTTCAAGTAGACAATATTCTACCCCAAATTACGCGTTAATACTAGATATCCACTTCACATTTTTAAACAGTTCACTGTTCACTGAAAAAGCCTTATGTTTGAGACCAAGAAAATTTAATCTGAATTGCACATACAGTTTTTATAAATACATAGATACGACACATTATGGCAGACCAACGACGGGTTGTAGTAACCGGCATGGGCGCACTCACACCGCTCGGACACAATGTAAATGACTACTGGAACGCTCTGAAAGAGGGGACTCCCGGAGCCACCAGGATTTCAAAGTTTGATCCATCGCAATTTCGTACGCAGGTGGCATGTGAACTCAAGGATTTTGATGCAGGTGATTACCTGGAACACAACACCATTCGCCGAACAGATCCCTTCACGCAATATGCCTTGATTGCTTCGAATGAGGCAATCGAAGATTCCGGCCTCGAGATGGAGAATATGGATCCATTCGATGTAGGTGTTATTTGGGGAAGCGGCCAGGGCGGCATGGAGGTTTTCGAACAGGAGGTTCGAAACTATGCTGAAAACGACTACAAGCCGCGCTTCAACCCATTTTTTGTTCCCAAGCTGATCGTGAATATGGCATCGGGCATGATATCGATGCAGCACGGCATGATGGGCGTCAACTATACCGCGGTTTCAGCGTGTGCTACTTCCAACACGGCCATTATGGATGCGCTCAATTACATTCGCTGGGGACAGGCAGATGTAATTGTAACCGGTGGTTCTGAGGCGGGTATTACCGAGGCGTGCGTCGGCGGTTTTTCGGCTATGCGGGCGATGTCTACGCATAATGATGATCCTCCCCGGGCCTGCCGACCGTTTGACGTAGATCGCGATGGTTTTGTGATGGGTGAAGGAGCTGCAGCCCTGGTACTTGAGGAGTATGAGCACGCCAAAAAGCGAGGAGCCACAATCTATGCTGAAGTGGCCGGGGCTTCGATGACGGCTGATGCCTACCACATGACCGCCACCCACCCGGAAGGCAAGGGTGCAAAAGAGGCGATGCGCAGATCCCTTGCGGAAGCGGATATCGCCCCGGAAGAAGTGGATTATCTTAATTGCCACGCCACCTCAACACCGGTAGGAGATCTGAGTGAGATTAAGGCAACAACTTCCCTTTTTGGTGAGAATCCGAAAGATCTCTACATCAGTGCCACCAAATCGATGACAGGGCACTTGCTCGGCGCGGCGGGTGCGGCTGAAGCAGTGGCTTCGATTAAGTCGATCAACGAGGGTGTCATTCCGCCGACGATCAATACCGAAGAGATTGATGAGGAGATTCCAAAAACGCTCAACATTGTGTTGAAGGATGCTGTCGAAACCAACGTTGATATCGCAATGAGCAATACGTTCGGATTTGGTGGTCACAACGGAATTGTTGTTTTCCGTAAAGTCTAGGTGATTAAAGCTATTGCCTTTCTAAGGAGTCTGGCTATCTGTCAGACTCCTTTTTTATTGATTCCTACCTGCATGGAAACCTGTTAGCTCAAAAAATCATTGCATGTCATTTAATCCGGAACTAAATTCAAAAACAGTGTTTAAAAGTAAGACACCTAACTCAATAAAAAACAGGGATTAGAAGGGTGTCAGAGAGTTGTCTTATCCTTACTACCACAAAATAATGCGGAGTACATTATGAAAACAGCAAATCTAGCGCTATCGGTTCTCCTATGCCTGTTCACAATTGTGAGTGCCACTGTTCAGGCACAGGAGAAACCGATGGGTCAACTGTATGCAATACACGAGGATGTAGTGTATCCATCCAAGGTTCAGCATTATGAAGAAACGGCCAAAAATTTGGCAAACCTGTTCCGTGAACACCAGATCGGTTCCATGTCATACACTACAGCAAATACCATGGATTTCACCTATATCTACATTACCCCGTTGAAATCACTGGCAGATGTAGAGAAAATGGATATGGCATTTGCTGAACTCCAGGACAAGATAGGGGATGAAGCATTCGAAGAGGCTATGGGTGCTTTTTCCGATTGTTATGACAGTCATCGCAATTACATGGTGCGAATGAGATCGGATCTGTCTTATAAGCCCGAATATGGAAATAATCCCAATGACGGTATGAACTATCGTAGTTGGGAGTTTTACCATGTCTATCCGGGCAAAGAAGCCCAGATGGAAGAGATGGCAATGAAATGGAAAAACCTATACACCAAACACAACATTGCGGAAGGTTACCGTATTTATTTGGGAGACATGGGTACTGAAATGCCGCTGCTCATTGTTGTCCAGTCTGCTAAAAATGCTGTCGACCACGCTACCAAATCTGAAAAGATTATGAAAACACTCGGCGAAGAGGGGGAAAGCCTGTGGTATGAGACGATGGCAATGGTCCGAAAAATCGAGCAAAAAACGGGCATGATTCGCCCGGATCTTTCCTATACGTCTGGTCAGCTAGTAACTGTAGAGGAATAAGCTTTTTTGTCGTTCTTTTGCATCCATCCGGCTGAAGGAACGCTACGCTCTGTGTCTAATCATATAGAATGTTGGACGCAGAGCGTCAATCTGGGTACCGCCGCGAGCGACGGAACCAAGCGATGAATTTAAGGAATTTTCTAGCCTTTGACCTATTGATTAACACTTCAAAGTCTCAACAATTCATCAACAAAAAAGACCTTCAATTTACCATGCGAATGCAACTTGCTGAATGTACCCGAATGAATTACCCGTCCAATATCCTGCTGAAGAGTTTGCCAAACGCATTATTACGCGTACTGAATGATGGCTCGTAATGCTGGAACCCGGTGACTTTGGTGCTGTCTTGGTTAAACTCCAGGCGATAGTTCCAGACAAATGGGGCATCCCCATCAGATAATAAAAGGTCGGACCGCCCGAAGCGGAGGTCACTAAATATGACGGTATCAGACTTTTTCTGCACAGTGTAATACCCATGAGAAAACCAGAGCAATCGCTGCAGCGGCAGGTCCCCGCGGTAGGCAGTGATGAGTTCAGAATTTTTGGGGATTTCAGTGAATTCGATATCACGGTCATTATCAAAGACAGAATAGAGTCCGGCATAAACGTGATCGTCACTCTCTGCGTAGCCGGTCCACAGGAATGCCGTTAGCGGGGCGGGCGTCGTCATATAGCGTTCCACCTGCATGTCCTGTCGCTGGAAATTTCGCTCAAAGACGGAGTTTACATGCCATTTTATGCCAAATCCCAATAGCAGGTAGAATGTGCTGACGCCCAGTCCCAGGAAATTGACCCACCTCCTCTTTTGCGGATTTCTTTTTATGAACAGAGCACCCAGTATTCCCGCCAGCAATGGCAGGGTATAGAACGGATCGATAATAAATATGGAGTTCAAACTGGCGGAATAGTTGCTGAATGGCTGAAAGATCTGGGTCCCGTAACTGGTGCATACATCTATAAATATGTGTGTTGAAATTACCCAGAAGGCCAGCCAGCTCCAGGATCTCCAGTCGACATCCCGGTTCCATTTTAAACGAGAGATGGTCCAGCCGAAAACGGGAGATGCCACAAGGCAAAACAGGATAGAGTGACTAATCCCACGGTGAGCGATAATTTGTTGAACTTCGTTCAGAAAAGGATTAGCCAGGACATCGAGATCGGGGACAATGCCAAGCAAGGCACCCCACATAGGAGCACGATTTCCGGCTTTACGTCCAAGTACGGCCTCTCCGATAGCGGCACCCAGTGTAATTTGTGTAACTGTATCCATTAATTAGTGGTTATTTGTAAAAAGTGATTAAAGAGATCATCGTTTTCTTATCAATGGTTTCATTCTCAGTTTTCCTTCAGAATTATTCCGTTTATTTAAATTGAGTAAAACACGTACAAAGACTTTTACAACTCCTGTTGAACTATTTATCAGACTATTATGATTTAGTGGAATATGGAGCGTAGAGAAAGAATCAATACAACAATAATTTTGAATAAGTTTCCAATGATTTTTGCAGATGGTCATCCCAAAATTAAATTAATTGCCTCTTTTTGTGTTTGCGTTCTGGCCATGGGCTGTACGCAAGACGATGCCCAAAACGGGGAGATGCAGAACACTGCAGTGACTCCAGCGGTAGAGGCGGTTGAAGCTCGCTATGGTTCGCTGCCCCTAAGCGAACGGCTTAGTGGTACGGTAATCGCTGAGAACCAGGTTGAGTTGTATTCTGAGATTAGTGGACGTATAGCCGAGGTACTGGTCAACAACGGGGACGAAGTGCAGAAGGGCGATCCCCTGGTTCGCCTTGTGGACGATCAGTACCGTGAGCAGGTTCAGCAGGCACAGGCTGGCTACCGCATCAGCAACGCGCGGCTTAAGCAGTCAAGAGCTCGATTGAAACAGCTTGAGGCAGAGTACAAGCGCACAAAGACATTGGCTGACCAGGACCTCTCGAGCGACTTGGAAATAGAGACGCTGGAAGCCCAACTCGAGTCTGCCCAAGCGGATGTGGAGTTGGCGGAAGCTGAGCTGGCACAGGCTGAATCGAACCTTGAGGAGCAGCGGGAAGTACTTGCCAAAACGGTTGTCCGGGCTCCTATTAGCGGTTCCGTAGGGCAGCGTAATGCAGAAATGGGAATGCAGGTTAGCTCGAATACACACCTTTTTACTATTGGCAACCTGGGGAACCTGAGAGTAGAAGTTATTTTAACCGAAGATATGTTGAACAGGATAGAGATCGGACAAACGGCTGAAATCCTGGCTCCTGAGAAAGATGGGCAGGCCAGGGTCATCCAGGCCGAGCTCTCACGTATCTCTCCATTTTTGAACCCGGTGGCCCGCAGCACAGAAGCCGAAATTGATGTGAATAATGAGGATGGGATACTGAGGCCGGGCATGTTTGTGCCTGTGGATATTTTGTACGGAGAAAGTCAGCAAGCCACACTTTTGCCAACCAGTGCCTTGTATACCGATCCCACTACTGGTGAAGAGGGCGTGTATGTTGCCACTTCGCTGGGCTCAGAGGTTCAACCCGTGGAGCAAACCTCCGATTCATCCGGTAACCCGCCACCACTCACCGAACCCACTGATGTACAGTTCAGAACCATTGATGTAGTAGCACGGGGACGCATGGAGCTGGGCGTGACCGGCATTAAGTCAGGCGAATGGATTGTCACCGTAGGGCAGCATCTGCTTTCCAGCGGACGTCAGCAGGCGCGCGTCAGAACCAGCTCTTGGGAGCGCATCCTGACGTTACAGGGCTACCAGCGACAGGATCTGCTGCAAAATGTGCTTGACGCACAACAACAGAATTCACAACAACCAACTATGTAAACAGGGTATCACTATGCCGCTTACTAAAACAGCCGTCGATCGACCTATCGCCACTACGATGGTGTTCTTGATTGTCATCGTATTGGGCGTTATTTCCTTCCGGTACCTGCCGGTAGACCTGTTACCTCCTATCGAGTACCCGCAGCTGTCTGTCGGGACCGACTATCCCAATGTGGGACCTGAGGAGATGGAAAAAATTATTACGAAACCTATTGAAAACGCTATCGCCGGTATCCCGGGCGTAGAGCGGGTGCGGTCGAGCTCCGAAGAGGGGCAAAGCCGGGTGACGCTGGAATTTGCCCAGGGGGTCGATATTGATGTGGCTGCCAATGATGTGCGGGCCGCATTAGATCGTATCCGGGATGATCTTCCACCGGAAGTTGAATCACCCCAGATCTGGAAGTTTGATCCCAACAACTTCCCGATTGTCATTGTGGGGGCTAACTCCAAGATGCCGCTACCCGACCTCACACAGGTGCTGGAGCGGGAGATTACCCAGCGATTTGAGCAGATCAACGGGGTCGGCTCAATCGACATTTGGGGTGGCGTGTATCGAGAAATTCACGTGGATCTGAAGCGTGATCGGCTCATTGCCAGTGGTCTTTCCTCCGCACAAGTGCAGCAGGCTATCTCAAGTGAAAATGTGAACCTGCCGGGCGGTAATGTGAATTCCGGGATACAACAGCTGTATGTGCGAACGCTGGGTGAATATAAAAATATCGATCAGATTGCCAACACCATCATCACGGTGATTGACGGCAAGCCGATACGCGTGAAAGATGTGGCTGAAGTGAAATGGGGTTATGAAGACCTGACCCGGCTGGTTACCATCGATGAAAAACCGATGGTCCGGTTTGGAATCCGTAAACAGACCGGTGCAAATACGGTGGCCGTGGCCGAGGAGATCCGGGAAGAGGTCGACCGCATCAATAATGAACGAAGTGACCTGAACCTGTTTGTAACCATCGACCAAAGTGAGTTTATCCAAAACTCTATTAACAACGTGCAGTCATCAGCTATGTGGGGTGGTTTGCTGGCGGTCTTTATCTTGTACCTGTTCTTACGCAACGGGTCCTCGACCTTCATTATCGCACTCTCTATTCCGATTTCTATCATCGCTACCTTTGCGCTGCTCTATTTTAATGGACTGACGCTGAACCAAATGAGTTTTGGAGGGCTCGCTCTGGGGGTCGGCCTCATTGTGGACAACGCCATTGTGGTGCTGGAGAATATCATCCGCCTCAGGGAGGAAGAGGGCAAAGACCTGGAAACCAGTTCTCTTGTTGGGACCAAAGAGGTGGGCGGGGCTATCATCGCTTCCACACTGACTACTTCTGTTATCTTTTTGCCGGTTGTATTTATGGAGACCATCACCGGTATCATCTTCCAGGAGTTGGCGCTGGTTGTCGTGTTTGCGCTCGTCTGTTCCCTGTTCGTAGCATTGACGCTGGTCCCCATGCTGTGTAGTAAATTCCTCACGATCAAACCTTCCAGTACAGAAGAGATCAAAAAGAAAGGTCGTTTCCGCCGCTTCTTTGTGATGTTAGAGGAGAAATATTCGGAGTCAATTGATAAAATTTTAAAACATAAATCGATGGTCTTTGGCGTGACGACAGTCGTAGTAGTCGCCTGCTTCCTGGTGGTTCCGATGATACCAATGGAACTTGCTCCCCAGACCGATGCCGATGAGATCGATGTTGATTTTGAGATGGAGCAGGGTACCAACATTGCAGTACAAAATGAGTTCCTGAAAGAGCTCGAGAAAGTAGTCCGGGCCTCACTGCCGATGGAAGACGTTGAGCACATGACCACGGAAGTCCGGGATGGCCGTGCGGAAGTGGAAATTGCGATGGTTCCGGCCAACGAGCGCTCTATGAGCACATCTAAAATTGCGGATCAAATTCGCGAGAACGTCCAGGGGCTCGTCCCCGGTGGTGACATTCGGGTAAGTGCACAGTCCGGTCTATGGATGCTCCGTCGACTGTTCGGTTCCGGTGGAGGCACCGAGGTGGAAGTCCAACTGATGGGCTATAACCTGGAACAGGCCAAACAGGTTTCCAACCAGATTAAGTTGCTGATGGAAGAGATTCCCGAAGTCCGGGGTGTGCGTACAGATCGCCGGGAAGGCCGTCCGGAACAGCGTGTCATTTTTAACCGTGAGAAGATAGCCGATCTTGGCTTGACAATAAATGATGTCGCCCGTGTCATCCAGACCAATATCGGGGGTAGCCGGGCGGGAGTTTTCCGGGATAGCGGTGACGAGTACCCGATTATCGTCCGCCTGCAGGCAAAAGATCGCCTGAGTACCACGGATCTCGAAAA
This sequence comes from Aliifodinibius sp. S!AR15-10, assembly GCF_031569985.1. NCBI lineage: Bacteria > Pseudomonadati > Balneolota > Balneolia > Balneolales > Balneolaceae > Fodinibius > Aliifodinibius sp. S!AR15-10. Next base: position 20,167 of record NZ_JAMQKA010000049.1, read on the forward strand.
TATTTCGATAAGCACACCGGATGGGCAGGTAATCCCGGTTTCTTCGCTGGTGAGCAAAGAGATGGGACGAGGCCCGACCGATATCAACCGTGTGAACAGTCAGCGCGTATCCTATATTTCTGCGAACCTGGAAAGCGGTGTTCCCCTGGGAGAAGCGGTCGAAAAAATACGAACCAAGCTTTCAACCCTGGAACTGCCCGAAGGGTTCTCCATTGTCTACAGTGGGGAGTATGAAGAGCAACAGGAAGCCGCTGCTGATTTCCAGCTTTCCATCATCATGGCCCTGATCCTCATTTATATGGTAATGGCCGCCCAGTTCGAGCGTTTCCTTGACCCGGTTATCGTGATGTTTTCGGTGCCGCTGGCTGTGATTGGTGTTGTGCCAACGCTGTTACTCACAGGCACAACATTGAATATGCAGAGTTTAATGGGTGTGGTTATGTTAATCGGTATTGTGGTTAACAACGCAATCGTGTTGGTCGACTATATCAACCTGATGCGTCGCGAACGAGGCATGAGCGTACGGGAGGCTGTTATTGTATCCGGCAGGTTGCGTCTGCGCCCCATCCTGATGACAACACTCACCACCATCCTGGGATTGTTGCCCCTTTCCTTTGGACTGGGAGCAGGAGCTGAGATCCAGGCTTCGCTGGCACGTGTTGTAATTGGTGGTCTGACGGCATCTACCTTGGTGACACTGATCTTCATCCCGGTAGTGTATGTAACGGCCGATAATGTGTTGCAAAGAGTGAAGGCTTCAAAGTGGTATCTGTTTGGCAAAACGGATCAAAATGTACAAACGGCGAAAGCGTAACCGTCGGCATTTGTCGTTTTTAAAGCCTGGTGCTATTATTTAGTGCCGGGCTTTTTTATTTGTTCAGAAAAGTTTAAGATTTAACAATCCTTCGGTAATGAAAGTCTCATATTTAATTTGTATATCTGGTTTGAAAAGTATTTTTAGTTAAATCTTTTGTTCGTATGTCTATCAACCGCAAACAGTTCATTCACCGTGCCAGTGCCTTTGCACTCGGGTTTTCAGGACTCCATATTTTTTCTTCCTGTTCTAGTAGGAAAGAAGGGAGCCCGGGTCTTATAACTGAACCCTTTGGCCCTTTAGTACCGGATCCTGATAGTATTTTTGACCTGCCGGAGGAGTTTTCTTATAAGATTATTTCCCGATTCCACGATAAAATGGACGACGGGTTTTATGTACCGCACCGCCCGGATGGCATGGCTACGTTTGAAGGGCCTGACGGAACTACAATTCTCATTCGAAACCACGAGGTTAATGCAGCCAGTGGTGGAGCTGAGAGTGCATTCGGTTCTGATTTTGAACTGCTTGACAAGTTAAACGAGGATGACTTCTACGATTACGGTGTCAACAGGAATCCCGGCCAGGGTGGCACAACAACTGTGATATATGACACCGAGAATCAACAGGTAGTGCGCCAATACCTCAGTCTGGCGGGGACCATCCGCAACTGTGCCGGTGGGCCTACCCCGTGGAATAGCTGGCTAACTTGTGAGGAATTTGTAAGCGAGCCCAACGATACGTTTGCAAAGTATCACGGCTATGTTTTTGAAGTTCCGGCCCGTACTGAGCCCGGACTGGCGCGCCCGGTCCCGATCAGGGAGATGGGGCGCTTTAACCATGAAGCCGTGGCCGTAGACCCGGAGACAGGTATCGTTTATTTGACCGAGGACGATAGCGAGGGCCTCCTGTACCGCTTTATCCCCAACACGCCGGGTAAGCTACTCGAAGGGGGCAGGCTCCAGGCGTTGATGGTGACGAATGAACCCCAAAAAGATACGCGAAACTGGGATGAGCAGACCGTAGCCGTTAGCCAGTCCATGAACGCAGAGTGGATTGACCTGGAAAATGTGGATTCTCCAGAAGCAGATTTGCGTTATCGCGGTTTTGAAAAAGGAGCAGCCCGTTTTGCACGGGGCGAAGGCATGTGGTATGGAAATGGAGCTGTCTATTTTGCATGCACCAACGGTGGGCGGAAAGAGCTCGGTCAAATTTGGAAATTGACACCGGGGAGCGGGCAAAACCAAGCCGACAAGCTTGAGCTTTTTGTTGAACCCAATAATGGATCTATGATCGAGAATGCCGACAACTTGACAGTGGCACCCTGGGGAGATCTTTTTGTTTGTGAGGACGGCGACAATGCCCAATACCTTTTGGGCATCACTCCTGATGGGGAAATCTACAAATTTGGGAAGAATGCCATCAGCACCTCTGAACTGGCGGGGGCAACGTTCTCACCGGACGGTTCCACACTGTTTATGAATATTCAGCACGAAGGGCTTACGCTTGCGATTACTGGACCGTGGCAAGATGCGAGGGAACAAGCTTGAATAATTTCTTGAATGACAAAGATGGGACTGAGGAGTTATCCCCAATCCCATCGAAATTATCGAAATATACTACTACTCGTTTTCGTCTCCCCCATTGATCTCATCGGTATTTATGCCCATCGCTTTGAACGCTTCCAGGAAATCCATCGGTAGTGGGAAGAAGGCGTAACTGGTGTTTTCTTCAGCCACTTCACTCATGGTTTGCAGGTATCGCAGTTGCAGGGCTATGGGAGCTGTTTGCATCATTTCGGCAGCTTCAACCAAACGGGTTGCAGCCTGGAATTCACCCTCAGCATTAATAACTTTAGCGCGGCGGTCCCGTTCGGTCTCTGCTTGTCGGGCCATGGCGCGCTTCATGTTTTCAGGCAGTACTACGTCTCTCACTTCCACAGAAACAACCTTGATACCCCAGGGATCGGTCTGCCGGTCGATGATTTCCTGTATTTTCTTGTTAATTTTTTCGCGGTTAGCAAGCAACTCGTCAAGTTCCACCTGGCCCACAATGCTCCGCAGTGTCGTTTGTGCCAGCCAGGTCGTTGCCTCGATATAGCGTTCTACCTGGATAATCGCCTGTTCTGCATCAATAACCCGGAAAAACGTAATAGCGTCTACATTGACCGTGACGTTATCTTTGGTGATCACTTCCTGTCGCTCTACATTGATGGTGAGCACCCGCATATCCACGCGCTCAATTTTATCGATGAACGGGATCAGGAAGATAAGGCCCGGACCCTTGACATGTTGAAATTTACCAAGCCGAAACACGACTGCCCGCTCGTATTCCCGCAGAATTTTGAACATTTGCGGTAGCAGGATAGCTGCCAGCACGGCAATGGTAATGACCCAGGATAGTGTGTCAATAATTCCAGTATCCATAATCTGCTCCTCTGTTATAAGATTGAATTGTTATTGGTAAAAGTGTTTGATTCCCCAAAAGTGTTTCTTGCCATGTTGCAGCATGTTCAGAGAGAAAGCTGAACAATAACCCTCGCTAAACCAACTTTGCTCATAATAATAAGTTATGTAGGATGCGAAGTGGTGATCTCGGAAACCGGTTTCACTTTCATCTTGAGTCCCTTGATTTCTTGAACCTCGCAAAGTTTTCCTTCCTCAATCTCCTCATCGCTGTATGCATTCCAGTATTCACCACTTATAAAGACACGTCCACCGCCGCTGTTCACTGTGTCAACTACTTCTGCCCGTTTCCCGATCATGGTCTCCAATCCCGTACGACTTGCTTCAAATTGAATTTTTAGACCGGCTGTCACAATCCAGATAAAGAAGAGGGTGGTAAGCACCGTGGCGGGAATCAACCATGCCCAAGAGAGTTCCATTGATTCGGGAAGGTCCTGGAATAGCATCAGGGCACCCAGGAAAAATGAGACCGCCCCCCCGGCGATAAATAAGCCGAAAGTGGGGGTGAACGCCTCAGCTATAAACAGGACGATAGCTACCCCTATCAGGGCAAAGCCTGCAATATTGATCGGCATGGCCGCAGAGGCATAGAGTAGCAGTATGAGGGCGATGACACCAGCCGTCCCAGGCACAATGGCACCGGGATTGGTTACTTCCCCGATTATGCCATAGATTGCGATCATCGTCAGGATAAGCATAACCTCCGGCCGCATTATAAAGCCAAGAAAGTTTTCCGCAAGGTTAGTGGGGATTTCAGTTATCGTGGCGTTGGCAGTTCGCAGGGTGTCGCCTTCCACGGCCCGGCCGTCAATTTTTTGCAGCAGGTCGGCGCGGTCCTCTGCCACCAGGTCAATGACGTTCAGTTCCAGTGCCTCCGATTCCGTAACGGCCTCTCCATCCCGTACGGCGGATATTGCCCACTCTTTATTTCGGTTTCTGCGCTCAGCTATACTTTCGATAAAGCTTTCGGAATAGTTAAACACTTTTTTCTGCATAACAGTGTCCATTTGAGCACCGCCCCCTGGAGAAATGGAGACAGGTGATGCCGCCCCGATTGTGGTGGAGGGAGCCATCGCTGCAATATGGGCGGCCATGGTGATAAAAGTACCGGCGCTGGCAGCCCGGGCCCCGTCGGGGGAGACATATACAACAAGCGGGAGGTCAGAATCGAAAAAGATCTGCACTATGTTTTTAGTAGACTCAAGCAGTCCACCGGGGGTATCCATTTCAATGACTAGACAAACAGAGCCGTTTTCCCTGGCTTTGGAAATTCCCCTGCGGATGTAGTTGGTAGTCGTGGGACTGATGGCCCCCTCTACTCGGATTACACTCACACGGGGTTGTTCATCAACGCTTGATGTATCTGAAGCCATTTCATCCTGGCTAAGCAAAAAAGCGGAAAGTAAAAGGAGTAGTTTAATCATAAGCAACATCAGTCTTAATGCGTGACAAACAAATGATACCCTCTATTCATTATAAAGAACTTTAATCAACAAAACAGTTCCATCGCAGTAATCAATTTTAAAGAAGTTGGAACCGACTTATCCCAAACTGATTGGGAAAGAATCCCCAATGAATGGCAGGAAGTTTAATTCTGACCAAAATAACTAGTTGGTTAGTTCTTTATTTACCAATATATTTATCTTGAGAATATTAACCAACCAGTTAATAAATTATTATGAAAGAGCAGGAAAGCACGATCGATACAAAAGATAAGATCCTTGAATCAGCATATAACATCTTTGTGGAGAAAGGAGGGAATGGCTCCGGTATAAAAGAGATTGCCGAAAAGGCGGATGTCAACAAGGCGATGCTCTATTACTATTTCGATTCCAAGGAGCATCTTTTTAAAGAGGTCTTCCGGAAAGCCATCGAAGAAAGCGGGCTGAAAGTGCTGGAGACTATGGAGGATTCCTCAACCCCTCTCTTTGATAAGATCAAACGGTATATTGATGCTCTTACCGATCATTTGCTGGAAGAGCCGATTATATTTTCTTTTGTAATGAATGAACTCAACCGGCACCCGGAGGTATTGACTGAAATCCTGGTGGATACAATCGATTTTGACCGCTCGGTACTGGACCGGCAGATCAATGAGGCTGCCGACCGCTATGAAATAGCCCGTATCAATCCCAGGCAGCTGCTGGCAAATATTACCTCGTTGTGCCTCGGTCCAATTATTAACAGGAGTTACTATTCGGTGGTGCTGGATATATCCTCCGAAAGCGAATACAGGCAGTTTTTGGAAGAACGAAAAGGCATTATTTACGATATGACGATAAGCTGGCTTACCACCTGACAGTAATAGTTCATTTCGTCAAGAGCTACAAAACTATGCACAGAATATTCCCATCTCTTTTTCTTTGTATTGTGCTCCTTTTGGCAGGATGCAGCTCTTCCCGGCTCTACGTTTCGGAGGACAGCAGGGAGAGAAACAAGGAAGCACCTTCTCCACCTCAGTCAAAGCCGTTTTATTCCATTTTTTTGTTGGGTGATGCCGGTGGACCGGATCGCCCCAACCCAGTATTGTCACTGTTGAAGGACAAAGCAGATCAGGCAGGAGAAAAGAGTGCTATTCTATTTTTGGGCGACAATATTTATCCTGCCGGACTTCCTGAAGAGGGTGCGCCCGGCCGCAAGGATGCGGAAGCGCGTCTTATCCGGCAATTGGATGCTGTTAAAGGGCATCCCGGAGAACTGTTTATTATTCCAGGAAACCATGACTGGAATAACTCTCGTTCCGGTGGACTGGAGGCAGTGAAGCGACAGGAAGAGTTTGTGGAATCGTACCTAAACCGGGGAAATACATTTCTGCCCGATGATGGTTTCCCGGGCCCGGTGGATATTGAACTGGTGGATGATGACGATACGCCGTTTAATAAAGATATTCGTCTCATATTGCTGAATACCGAATGGTGGCTGACAGAACATGAGAAGTCATTTGGTGATACTGGGGAGTATGAACTGCACGACGCCGGTGATTTTTTGGTGGAACTGAAGAATGTTATACGAGATCGGATGAATGACCATGTGGTTGTGGCCGGCCATCATCCGTTGTATTCCAATGGGGCTCACGGGGGATACTTTCCGGCCAAGAGGCATCTGCTGCCGCCCGTGTTTGGGACGCTTTATGTGATGTATCGCAAGTTTCTGGGATATCGCCAGGATATCCCTCACTACCGGTACCGGGAGATGAAGTCTGAGCTAATCGATATATTTGATGGTTTGGAAAACCTGGTGTATGCAGCAGGTCACGATCACAGTTTGCAGTATTTTCGGTTGGATCGCCGCCGTATGTATCAACATTTTTTGGTCAGTGGTGGGGGGTATGAATCTGACTATGTGACTTCGGGACACGGTGCCGATTTTACCTACCAGGGCCCAGGCTTGTTGGCGATTCGCTACTACAATGACGGTTCCAGCTGGATAGAGGCATGGACGCCCGGTTCCGACAGCACAGATACTGGACGCCTGTTGTACCGATCCCAGCTCGCAGCACCTAACGATGATCCCTTTTATGCGGCCCCTTTAGACTCAACCAACACTCTGCCAACGGGCCTGAAAGACAGCACGGTCACCCTCGCCCCTAATCACCGGTATGATGAGCCGGGCTTCCTATATCGTGCCCTGATGGGGGCACATAATCGCGATCTCTGGTCAATTCCTATAGAGGTTCCGGTTTTCGATATTGAAACGGTGGAAGGGGGACTGCAGGCAGTAAAAATGGGTGGCCGGGGTCAGTCTAATACCCTTCGGCTCGAAAACAGCGAGGGCAAAGATTTTGTGCTCCGCTCAGTGGATAAAGTGGCCGGCAAAGTATGGGATGACGCCCTTCGAAACACGATAGCAGAAGACCTCGCGCAGGATCAGTTTGCTATTCTGAATCCGTTTGGAGCGTTGATGATACCACCGCTTGCGGATGCCATTGGTGTCTATCATACAAACCCGCGGTTGTATTACATTCCAAATGACCCAAGGCTCGGTGAGTTCGCCAACCAGGCCGGTGGTCAACTGGTTCTCTTTGAGGAGCGCCCGGATAACGATATGTCGCATGCCCCCCATTTCGGGAATTCAGAAGAGGTGATCAGTACGCGCGATATGCTTAGTGAAGTAGACGGGGACCTGGATCACCGGGTAGACCAGGAGATGATGTTACGTAACAGGCTGTTTGACAACTGGATCAGCGACTGGGATCGGCACGAGGACCAATGGCGGTGGGCATCATTTGAGCCTTTTGAGCTTGACTCCACACTAGAGGGGGATGCCCGAACCCAGGGCAAAATTTATCGGCCTATTCCACGGGACCGTGATGTGGCATTTATGCGGATGAACGGGCTCATTCCTTCATTCGGAAAGCTGACTTCATTCAGAAATTACCAGGATTTCACCGAAAGTTATGGGGATCTCAAGGGGTTGACGCTGAACAGCCTGGCACTCACACGGCGATTTACCAATCGGTTAACAAAAGAGGATTGGACTCGCATTGCCCGAGAGATGGCCGATGCTCTAACCGATGATGTTATTGAAGAAGCTGTATCAAAACTACCACCTGAAGCGCAGGAAAAAGCTGGTGATCGTATTTGCCACCTGATGAAAGTGCGGCGCGACAAACTTCCCGAAATGGCAGCAGAATATTATGAGCTTGTCAATGGGGTGGTGGATGTTGTGGGAAGTCATAAAAAGGAATACTTCGAAATTGAGCGGCTGGATGCTGACCGCACCGTTGTCCGCTTGTTTAAACGAGATGAAAAGGATAAGAAAGATCGAGAGCCATACTATGAGCGAACTTTTTATAGCAGTGAAACCGGGGAAATACGTGTATATGGGCTGGGAGACGATGATGAGTTTGCTATCCGGGGTGACCATAGCAATTCTACCACTGTGCGGGTGATTGGCGGAAGTGGAAATGATCGGTTTACAGCGGGCGATGTTGCCGGGAAAATAGCTAAAAATGTGAAGCTTTACGACAGTGTGGACGGTAACGAGTGGGTTGAGGTAGACGCACTCGATATCAGGAAGTCAGATCTGGCCACGATAAACCGTTATGATTATAGTAATGGATTTACCTATAACACGGCAACGCCGCTCCTGTTTTTTGGGCATAATAATGACGACGGGGTGTTTATCGGCGGCGGCGCTACGTTCCTTAGGAACGGTTTTCAGAAATACCCCTTTGCTGCTTCCCATACTTTGCGAGGTAATGTAGCAGCACGCACCGGAGCGTTCAATATACAATACAGGGGCCGTTTTACGGAAGTGACCGGACGCTGGGATGGTGAACTCGAGATTTTTGCCCTGACGCCAAACAATATCCGAAACTTCCTTGGGCTGGGCAATGAGACGAAGGAGACAATCGATGATGACAGCTACTACAAAGCCCGGCTTTGGCAGTTTGGAGTAACCCCATCCCTGCATCGTTCACTGGCTACAGGTGTTGACTTTTCAATAGGCCCTTTTTTCCAGGTTACAAATATTCGGGAGGATGATGGACGATTTATTACACAACCACAGGCGGGGATCTCCGAAAATACATTCGAAGACCAGTGGTATACTGGGTTTAGGACTACGCTGCAATTAGAAAATGTAGATGACAGTAACAACCCCAGGCAAGGATTCCGGTTCGTTAACCAGGGAACCTTTAACCTGGGTGTAAAAAACACAAGCGCTGATCACACAACACTGGGGTCAGCACTCTCGGTGTACGCTTCTCCATCACTGAGTCCCCAGCTGACAATCGCTACAAGGTTAGGTGCGCAGCACAACATCGGGCCGTTTCCGTTTTATAAAGCTAATACACTGGGTGGCGTAGAGAACCTGCGTGGAATGCGGAGCACGCGCTACAGCGGCCGGACGAATTTCTTTCACAATATTGAAGTGCGTGGTAAAATATTGAATTTCAACAGCTATCTGCTGGGCGGGGAGGCTGGCATGCTCGGATTTGTTGATCATGGACGCGTGTGGACCGACGGGGAGGACTCAGACAACTGGCATTTTGGATATGGTGGCGGGGTGTGGATAAACATCTTCAGAATGACCGTTATGCGTGCCAGCCTCGGTTTTGCAGAAGATGAGTGGAATGTGCTAGTGGGTGCCGGCTTTTTCTTTTAGTTACAATGTACGAGGCACTTTGGATGTGCGTCGCACAGAGATTCTGGATTAATAACTTAATTGCTAATTGTTCAGTTATTTTTCGTAATTTTTTGGTTATATGAGTAATCTATGAACTGAAGGTTACTACATATTGAACGGCCCGATTAAAAAGGAGTTAAGTAATGGCTGTAGAACATTTCCGCTTGTTAGCCGCCATCATGTTTGCTGATATGGTTGGTTATACTGCTTTGATGCAGCAGGATGAAGAAGAAGCGGTAAAAAAACGAGATCGTCAACGCGAAATACTTGAAGATGCGATCCTGGAGAACCAAGGGCGGGTCATCCAGTATTATGGTGATGGTACGCTCAGTATTTTCGGCAGTGCTATACGATCGGTGGAGTGCGCTATTGCCATTCAAAAGAAGCTAAATTCCTCGTCCGAAGATATTCCCCTCAGAATTGGGCTGCATGTAGGCGATATTGTGTATGACGATGAAGGGGCTTATGGGGATGCTGTTAACCTTTCCGCACGTATCCAGGCATTGGCAATACCCGGCAGTATCTTGGTAAGCGATCGCTTGCATGACGAGCTCAAAAATCATCCCAACATCCAAACCAAGTATTTGGGCACCCACCAGCTTAAAAATATAAGCCGCCAGGTTGCGATATACGCTATAAGCAATAAAGGACTTGCAGTTCCTTCACTCGATGAAATTAAATCCAAGACCGGGGGCGTAATTCGAAGTGTGGCCGTTCTCCCATTTGTGAACATGAGTGCGGATCCCGAAAATGAATATTTTAGTGATGGTATCACCGAAGAAATAATCAACGCGCTTACCCGGGTGAAGGGGCTCGATATAACCTCCCGCACATCGGCCTTTGTCTTCAAGGGCATGAACAAGGATGTCCGCCAGATTGGTCATGATCTTTCGGTTCGGTATGTGCTGGAGGGGAGCGTCCGCAAGGCGGGGAATCGGGTTCGGATAACGGCACAGCTAATCGATACCGAAGATGGCTTTCATATCTGGTCGGAGGTCTTTGACCGCGACCTGGAGGATATTTTCAAGGTTCAGGATGAAATATCCCGAAAAATAGCTGCCAAGCTTAAGGAGGATTTCTCAGATGCCGATGTTGGAATCAAGCAGCTGGTTGATCCTAGTACTGAGAGCGTGCAGGCTTATAACCATTTCCTGAAAGGCAACTATTACCTGCACAAGTGGACGCCGGAATCGGCCCTGAAGGCGATAGAGCAGTACACCAAGGCTACAGATTATTGCGAAGAGTATGCCGAAGCCTATGCCGGTATTGCCAACTGTTATTCTTATCTCGGGGCCATAGGTCGGCTTTCTCCACAGAAAGCGTATTCAAAAGCGGAGTCAGCAGCACAGAAGTCGATAAAACTAAATAACCGCTTGGCCGATTCCCACATTGCACTGGCGTTTGTGCGTCTGTTCTACTACTGGGATTTCAAGGGGGCTAAAAACAGTTTCCGCAAGGCGATGGCGATTGATTCTGACTCTGCTCTGGTAAAACAGAGCTATTCGATATACCTGCGTATCATGGGCAAAAACAAGGCCGCTATACGACTGCTAAAAGAAGCCCAGCACAAGGATCCGCTCTCGCTGACCATCAATTGTGATTTGGCCAGAACTTACTACAATGCCGGTCACCTGGAGAAAGCCCTCAAACAATTTAATAAAGTGCTGGATTTGGACGGTAACTTCCGAGCTGCCCTTGAGGGCAAAGGCTGGGTCTATGTTGAAATGGGAAAATTTGAAGAAGCCCTTGCGGTGTTCCAGCAATACCAGCATATGGTTGGTAGTGAAACAAAAGGTTTTCACCAACTGGGATACCTGCATGGTGTGCTGGGGGAAACAGCAAAGGCGCAAGAATATCTTCAGCGCCTGCAGAAAAGGGAATTAGCAGAGCCGGATGTTTCACTGGCAATGGATTTTGCGATTATTTACCTGGGAATGGGGGACTATGACAAGGTGTTTGAATACCTCCAGAAAGCCGTTGAAGAGCACCTGGGGGGCATCCTTTTTATCAAGTCTATTCCGTTCTGGGAACCGATCAGATCTGACCAGAGATATCAAGAACTGCTGCAAAAAGTAGGAATGAGTGAAGAGGAATTGGTGAGCAGCTAATACCACTTTAAAATTTTTTACAAGTGTATTTTCCTACCTAATAAAGGGTATTAGCAACCCGCAGTATAATCTCCACACATCTATGTTACTGATAAATTTATACTAATCAGTAATTTATAGTTAAATAGATATTTTTATATCTATATTATTACAGGATATAATAAATGTATAATCATTTTATTTACGATTTATTTTTTGGAGACTATAATACTGTTTTATATGTTATTTTCTATTTGTTTAGAGGCAAATTTGGCTAAATAATAACATCAATGAGAAAACGGGGTTCAGAATGAATACCGATAAATCTATACATCATAAGATCCTACGAACTAGTTGGCTACTATTTTTGCCAATCCTAACTTTCTTATTCGTCACATCATGTGGTGATACACCGGTAGATGGTGATACCGATGCCAGCACGAGCATCGTGGATTCTACCGATGTTAATAATGATATAACCTTCGTGCCCGAACAGTTTAATGCAGTAGGGAGTATTCAGGGTACAGTCATCGACAAAGCGACAGGAGAGTCGTTGAGCGATGTTGCAGTTTCCCTTCTGTTCAATCCGGAAGATGCCGAAGAAACATCTGTAATCACAGATACTACCGGGGCAAACGGAACCTTTGCTTTCCAAGGTGTGCCGGTTAATGAAGATGCAGATGATGACAGCGGTAATTCGGCATATTCTCTTGAAATCAATACTGAAGGAATGGATAACTACCGAGATCTATTCCGCTTTATGGCACCATTGAAATTTGAGAGCACGGCTGGAGACGGCGCTGCTAATAATTTGGTTGCCAATGTAACCGTCCCGCTTAGCGAGCGAGCAGCATCCGTAAAAGGTAAGTTGCATACATGGGGCGGCACAGTGCTTTCTGATGTAAAAGTGTACCTATATCAGTGGTTCAATCCAGTAATCAATGGCGGCGGATCAACGCAGACCGAAATGTTGGTCGATTCGACCACCACGGGTAGCGATGGGAGCTTCATGTTCAAAAATGTTGAAGAAGGAGCACGAATTTGGTTTGAAGCTGTTGATGAAAGCGATCCTTCAGAAGTTATCAATTATACTTCAGGCTTTGAGAATACCAAGTCAGCCTCTGGAGATGCTTCTGCAACGATCGATTACGGCGTGGTACAAGTAGGAACACAAGACGAGTCAGGTGCATTTTATGTCGAGGAAGTGACACCCGCTTCTGAGTCTGATGTCACTACCGATACGATGTTTACTTATACGTTTAACCGCCCAGTTGCGGACAATGAGTATACACGTACCGATCTCGGGTTCGGAAATGATACATTTAAGGATGACATTCGGTTTTGGGATAATGGATCTAAAGGAAAATCCCCTGGGGACGTAGAATTTTCCGTGGCATGGTCCTCGGATCGAACAGCTCTAACTATTACCCCCACAGGTCTGGAGGATGCTCATGAGTATCGACTCGACGTTAACAACGCGTTCAATAATCAGGATTTCGTTGATCAACATGGTAATAATCTGACCTACAATGGTAATACCACATATTCCAATGACAACGAAGTGGAGTTCCTTAGCTTCACTACCAATGACAACAATGCCAAGCCACACACTCCTCAGCTGGCGATCAATAGCGAGGATGTGGCAAACTTAGATTTTAATGGTGGCAATGTTGAGCTAAGTTGGGATGTAGATGAATCCGCTACTGATGTGAAAGAGTACGAACTCTGGAAAAAAGAGGGTGAGGGCTCTTATGAACACGTGACTACCTATTCCCGTGATGACGCTGCCTTTAATGAACTCTCCAAAGATGTCTACACAGGAGACTTTGTCATATACAGAGGTGAATTTAATAATGTTCCTGATGAAGCCGTTAGTATGAAGTACAAAGTCCGTGCAATCAGTGAGAACCTGAGAGAGGGGGACTTCAGCAACGAGGTAACGGTTTCAGATAATACTTTGCCTGATATCACGGGAGCGAGCTACAATACAGCAACTGGTGATAATACAGGGGAAGTAACCGTTCAGTATGCTGAACCGATGATGAAGTCACAAGTAGAAAACAGTGCTAACTACACTTTTTATGACAGTGGCGATAATGAGATCAGCGTCAATATATTATCTATTGAATATGACGGGTCAAATGGTCAAACTGTTATAACCATTGAAGATCAGACATCACTTACAAGCGGAACTTCCGAGTATGTTGAAGTTACTGGCGTTACCGATCTTTCCGGAAACGGCATGGATACCGCTGATTCCAATAGCGATAGCAGTGATGATGACGATAACGATCCTGATAGCAACGGTAACGAAGCAACATACTAGTTGCTAAAAAGAGCCTCTAAACTAAATGGAAGCCGTAAGTCTCATGACTTGCGGCTTTTTTTATAAAAAATAATCATATCTTTTGCATAACTGGCAGATTACTTTGACCTACAAATAAAAACTATCATGAAATAAACATTACCCGTGTAGGCAAAAGGGTAGATACATTTATTATTGGATTCTCACTATATTATAGAGATTAAATGTTGTATATGTATAGAGAGAGTATAACTGTAATTGACGAACAGGAAGAGCATTAAATGGAAGAGTCGCCGGATTCACATACACAGCAAGACGAAGATCGGGAACAGCACGCAGCTAAAGAAGCACAAGCCGAGAATGGAGCACAGAAGGAACAGGAGGAGGATAATGACAAGAAGTTTGGTTCCCGCAAGCGTGGTGTTTCAGATATGTTTCGTACTGCATACCGTACTCATGTGGAGCTGAGCGCCATCGCTGATAACAAGTCGAACATCATGATCAGCATCAACGGGATCATTATTTCTATTGTGATTGCCTCCATATCACCAAAGATTGATGCCAATCCCTGGTTGTTGTGGCCAACAGCAGCGCTATTACTTTCCTGTCTTGCTTCGTTGGTTTTTGCAATTCTGGCAGCTCGTCCACGCGTGAACAAGAATCCTGTGACGCTGGAAGATGTACGTGCAAATCGGGCAAATATTCTATTCTTCGGCAATTACAATAATATGGAGCGGAGTGAATTCGTGGAGGGGATAGAAGAGCTGATGCAGGATGAACAGCGTCTCTATGATTCGATGGCACGCGATTTATACGGACTTGGACAGGTGCTATTTAAAAAGTATGACCTTCTGCGTGTCTCCTATACTATTTTTATGGCAGGAATTGTATTGGCGGTAGCACTCTTCATTTTCGTATTTCTGACCGTAGCTTAGAAACAGCAAACAGTGTGTCATGTCCCTCAATCTCCAATTCTACTCTGATACCTTGACACTTGTTTATTACCAACTGTTAAAACAGGCTGGCCTGTTCGTCATCCTTTTTCTTCCTGGCGTGCTCCATCTTTGGTGCCGGTCCTTGTTCTTGGTTTACCAGGAGCATCTCAGGGGTGAATTTTTTGTCATAAATCCGTTTGGTGATGCCCTGTAGTGCTTTTTCTCCACGTGGTGTTATCAGCAGGCGGTCATTATCCTCAATCGTCAGGAATCCAAATTCCTTAAGATCGTTTATGATCATATAGATAAGCTTGGAAATTGTGCCGCAATTTTCTTCTACGTAATCACGGTTTACTGCTTTATCACCTGCATCGAAAACAAGTCCCAGGATGTTAAGCTCCGTTTCTGTGAGTGGGTATCCTTCAGATCCTTTGGTCAACAGCTTATCCCAGGCATTTTGGCTGTAATACAAGCCAAACCACCATTTGGCATTTTTTACCATCCGGTGCGTTGCACTGCAAGCAAAGTATTCACCGACCTTGGCTTTTTTAGGCATCCCACGTTCGCGGTACATCGAGACGAGCGTGGCAAGATCCAGCTCATGCAGGTTTGGCGGATAACGAAAATGAAAGTGAGATTTCTTTTCCATAGCAGTTTTAAGTTAACAAAATGCCATGATCTTTTTCAGATAAGAATTGTGTTGATAGCCAATCGCAAAAAATCCTTAACGCAGGGCTAGCCCTCTTTTTCGGCAATCAGTTTTACCGCATCGTCCATGGAAACCTCTTCCGGGTCCACATCGTCAGGCAAACTGATATTCTTTTTGCCATACTTGATATATGGACCATAACGTCCGGTCATGACACGCACCTTTTTGCCATTGGAGGGATGTTCACCCAGGCTTTTTATTTCGTTGCTGCGTTTGGGCTTTTTCTTTTGGGCCAATAGTTCCAGGGCGCGATCCAGATCCACCTCAAGTACGTGGTCGTTTTTGCGGAGCGATGCAAAGGTACCGTCGTGCACTACAAACGGTCCGTAGCGTCCAACACCGGCACGCACATCTTTCCCCGTTTCCGGATGTTTACCCAACAGTCGCGGCAGATCAAGCAGTTGAAGGGCCAAATCCAGGTCCACATCCTCTGGTTTCATACCTTTGAGCAGGGAAGCCCGATCCGGCTTTTTGTTATCGTCCGTTACTTCGCCGACCTGCACATAGGGTCCATAACGTCCATTCAGCACGAAAATTGGTTCCCCGGTTTCCGGATGATCCCCTATTGATTTGGGTCCTTGTTCTTCAGCTTTTACCAGTTCTTCCAATTTTTCAACCGTAATGTCACTGGGATACCACTGGTTGGGAATGGAGGTGGTCACTTCATCCCCATTGCGCTTCGATTTGATGTATGGACCGTAGCGACCGACCAGTACATCAATATTATCCAGGTCCTTGAGCGGGAGATGCAGCTGGCGGGCTTCCTGTGGATCAATCTTGTCCTCACGGGACTCAACTTTGGCTTTTAGCCCATCTTTTCCTTTGTAATATCCACTGAGATACTCCTTGGGATCGCCTTCCCCTTGGGCAATTTTATCCAGCTTGTCTTCCATCTCGGAGGTGAAGTCACTGTCCACAAGGTCTGGAAAGTTGCGTTCCAGAAGCTCGGTAACTGCAAAAGCGGTGAACGTCGGTATCAGCGTTTTGCCATCGGTCTCCACATAGCCACGGTCCTGCACTGTGCTGATAATACTGGCGTAGGTGCTTGGTCGGCCGATGCCCCGTTTTTCGAGCTCTTTCACCAGTGTTGCTTCAGTAAATCGTGAAGGAGGTTTGGTTTCATGGGAGATCGGCTCGATGCCGTGCTCTTCAATACCTTCGCCTTCAGTGAGTTCCGGCAGGTAATTTTCCTGGTTCTCCAATGCTGCTTCCGGGTCATCGCTGCCCTCAACATAGGCTCTGAAAAAGCCGGGGAACAGGATCTTTTTACCGCTCGTTTTGAATTCGGCTTTGGTACCGTTGGCTGTTGCTTCTATAACGACATTCGTGAATTCGAGCTCGGCCTGTGCCATCTGTGTTGCAATGGTGCGTTTCCAGATCAGGTCGTAGAGCTTGAAGTCCGGACCACTGAGACCGGCTTTTTCCGGTTTGGTGAAGGAGCTCCCCGCCGGACGAATTGCCTCGTGCGCTTCCTGTGCTCCTTTCGAACCACCACCGTAATTCCGTGCGCGTTTAAACAGGTAGTCTTTGCCGTACTCATCTTCAACGGCGTTTCGAGCCGCATTGATGGCTTGTCCCGACAGTCGTGCTGAGTCAGTACGCATGTAGGTGATAAGCCCGTTTTCATAGAGTTTTTGGGCAATCTGCATGGTACGTTTCGCCGAGTATCCAAACTTCCGGTTGGCTTCCTGCTGAAGCGTAGAGGTGATGAACGCCGGCGCGGGATTTCGTTTCTGCCGGTTCTTTTTGACCTCAGATACTTTCCAGTCTGCTTCATCCAGATCATCCCGGAGATCAGAGGCTTTTTTATCATCCAGCAGGACTACCGATTTGGGCTTTTTCAATTTGCCCGTGTTTTCATCAAAATCTTTGCCTGAAGCCAGTCGCTTGCCGTCGAGGTGGGTCAGATCGGCTTCAAAAATATCGCTGTCATCCAACTTGCTGAGTTGTGCCTTCAGGTCCCAGTAACGGGCCGAGCGGAATTTCATACGCTCGCGTTCCCGTTCAACCAAAAACCGAACAGCCACCGATTGTACGCGTCCGGCTGAGAGTCCTGGGGCAATTTTTTTCCATAGCAGAGGGGAGATTGTGTAGCCCGCCAGACGGTCGATAATGCGGCGCGTTTCCTGCGCGTTCACCAGGTTCATATCGATATCCCGGAAATTTTTCAGGGCATCCTGGATCGCTTCTTTGGTGATTTCCCGGAATACCATCCGTTTCACCGGCACATCGGGATTTAGTATTTCGACCAGGTGCCAGGAAATGGCTTCTCCTTCGCGGTCTTCATCAGTCGCGAGTACCAGTTCATCGGCATCTTTAAGAAGCTTTTTTAGTTTTTTAACCACTTTCTTTTTACCCGATGGAATAACATAAAGAGGATCAAAATCCTCATCGGTGTTGACACCCAGGTTCGCCCACTCCTCCTTCTTGAATTTGGAGGGGATCTCTTTGGCAGATGCGGGGAGATCCCGGATGTGGCCCATCGACGAATCGATGACATAGTCTTTGGGCAGGTACTTCTTGAGCGTTTTAATTTTTGTGGGTGACTCTACAATGACTAACGATTTCATAATGTAATCAGGTGCTACAGGTTTTCAATCAGCTCTTTTAACTCTTCAGCATGAGCTTTCGTATTAACTTTTTCAATAATTCCCAAAACGGTTCCATCTTTGTCAAGCACATACGCCGAACGGGTCGGTGCATCGTATGTATTGCCAAACATCTTTTTCTCAACTACCGAATCGGTGGCTTCCCCGAATTTGTAATCCGGATCGGAGGCCAGGGTATAATTTATGCCCAGTTTTTCAGCATAGTTTTTATGCGATCCGCAGGTGTCTTTACTAATGGCTATAAGGTTGTATCCTTTCTCATCAAACCAGTCGGCGTGCTCGGCCAGGCTCTTATTCTGCTTGTCACAACCGGAGGTATTGTTCCGCATATAAACAGAGACAATCGTCGGGCGATCCAGCAGATCACCAAATATTACCTCTTTCTCTTCGCCATTTTGCACTACGTTGAGCGAAAAGTCAGTATTTATTTTATCTCCGGTATCTATCATTTGTTCCTCCTGTAGGGATTGGTGTTCCTGTTGAAAATAACCAGGAAGGATATAAATTGTATTTCTTGTCGTTTCGTTTCCGTACCAGCTGTTTTTTCACAGACCGTATATAATAACGCCCTCTTTTTGATACTGCAATTACTTTTTCTACTGAATGTGAGACGGCAGACGTGAGATGTTGAGGCGAACCTCATTACTATTTTGCCTTTTTGATTAAGTTTTGAAAGCATTGTAAAAAGCTGATTCAGCTTCTTATGGAGTTTTCCCATATTTGCCTTTATAGGTAACCCGGGTTTAAGACAATTTATAATGAATCCGTTTTCTTTCTTTTTGATGAAACACGAGCTATTTCTTCAGAGATGTCATTTGGATATAAGTGCATTTTATTCGTTTGAGGGTAAGTTTGTATTAATTGAACGCCAGCCTACAATATATTTAAGTTTCCTGTCATAGAGCGACTATCCAGACATGATTTTTTATTAGTGTTTCTTTACAGACCCTGTTCAGGCAGATTCCTTCCAAAAATGTGAGCCGTGAGAGAGGAGACGTAGTATTGTAAACATATAAACAGAAACGTTACTTTAAACATCGCTAAGCCAGTGATGTTTACTGATAAGATTTATAAGGGAAAGTTTTGTAAGTTAATTCAATACATATGCAGTATAGCTGCAGTATTTATCTGGTTCACTTCGATCAACTGTTAGAGGGAGAGGGATGGTAGGCAAGACGATTAGCCACTATAATATCCTGGAAAAGCTTGGTGGCGGAGGCATGGGGGTCGTCTACAAAGCAGAGGACCTTAACCTCAAACGCCCCGTCGCCCTAAAATTTCTGCCTCAAAACCTAAGTCGTGATGAGGATGCCAATAAACGGTTCACCCATGAAGCGCAGGCTGCCTCCGCCCTTGACCATAACCATCTTTGCACCATCTACGAAATTGGGGAAACCACCGATGGCCGGCTGTTTATGGCGATGGCCTACTATGAGGGGGAGACGCTAAAGAAAAAGGTTGGGACTCCCTTTAAGGTAGAGGATGTAGTTGCCATTGCCACACAAATTGCTGAAGGCCTGTCGAAAGCCCACCAAAAAGATATCCTCCACCGGGACTTGAAACCGGCTAATATCATGCTGACCAATGACGGTATTGTCAAAATACTGGATTTTGGCCTGGCGAAATTACGTGGGCAAACCGCGCTGACCAAAAAAGGGACTATACTGGGTACGGCGGCCTATATGTCACCCGAACAAGCCCGGGGCGAGCAGGTCGACCAGCGCAGTGACATATGGTCCCTGGGTGTAGTTTTGTATGAACTGCTGGTCGGGCAACTGCCGTTTACAGGAGAATACGAGCAGGCCGTATTTTATTCCATACTGAGCGAAGACCCGGAACCGCCCACCGCCCGGAGAACCGGCGTGCCGATGGAATTGGAGCGTATCATACTGAAAGCGTTGGCCAAAGACCCGGGGGATCGCTACCAGCACGTCGAAGAGATGTTGGTGGATTTAAACAACCTGAACAAGCAGCTTAAAGCCAACTCATCGGAATCCGGCTCCCCGGTTTTCCCGGATCGCAAGCTGACCAAACCGGTTGTTGCCGGCATCATGATAGTCGTGCTTGCAATCATTATTGGCATGGTGGTCTTTCCCGGCATATTTTCCGACCCGGCAGGACCTGGTGAAAGTAACGTACAGCCGGAAACCGGCACTGAAACTTTTAATCCACCGTTAGATCAGAAATCCATCGCTGTGCTTCCGTTTACTTACTTGGGCAGGGAAGACAGCGCCGATTATTTTAGCCTGGGCATGACCGATGAGCTCCTTACCCGGCTGGCCCAGATACGAAATTTAGCGGTTATTGGTCGCACGTCGGTCATGAAGTACCAGGACAGCGACATGACGCTCCCCGAGATAGGGCGGGAGCTCGGCGTGGCTCACCTGCTGGAGGGCAGCGTTCAGCTGGTCGGGAATCAAGTTCGCATTCGTGCCCAGCTTGTTGATGCCGGTAATGGGCTCAACCGATGGGCCGACAGCTACACGTACCCCTTTAAAAATATCCTTGACCTTCAAAGCCGGATTGCCGGGCAGGTGGCCCGCGAGCTGGAAGTGGAACTATTGCCCGGGGAAACCGATCAGCTGGCCGCGTCTCGACAAGTGGATCCAACAGCGTATCGTTTGTATCTGCAAGGGCGTCATCTTCGGTTCCAGGAGACGGGCCTGAGCCTGACCCAGGCTGTTCGCCTTTTGTTGGGCTCGATCGAGGTCGACTCGACGTTTGCCCCGGCCTGGGCGACCCTCTCCACCACCGCATGGCTCGCGCCAATTGCCGGCGGACATCTTCCCCACGGGCTGAACGCCGACTCGCTGGCCCGGGCGGCGGGCCGGCGGGCGGTGGCGCTGGACTCGACAAGCGCGGAAGCCCATGTTGCCATGGGACTTATCCACTATAGCCTGAACAAGGACTTTCGGTCGGGTGGACCGTGGTTGAAGCGAGCAATCCTACTCAATCCGGGCCTGGCTAATGCCCACCGGGATTATGGTGTCTATCTAAGCCGTATGGGCCGGTTTGAGGAGGCTGAGCCCTATCTGAAAAAGGCTGTAAACCTAGACCCCGCCTCTCCTATCATTTGGCAGGCATTGGGCTGGAATCACCTCTACCGGGAAAACTACGGGCAGGCACGACGTCACTTCGAGCGTGCACTCACTCTTCAATCGGACTTCTGGCTTGCCCGTGCATATATGGCTGAGGTCTTTCTGGCACAGGGACAGCCTGAGAATGCCCTGCATGAGACGCTCAGTGCTGTCGAGGTAAATCCATCTCCATTCAGTCTAGCGATGCTAGGCCGCATCTACGCCCTAACAGGACAGCCGGATTCGGCACGAGCAGTGCTCAGGAGTCTGCGGAATAAGTTTGGTCCCCACCCTTTTCCAGAAGCCATCATTTATACATCGCTTGGTGAGAAGAAAAGGGCACTGAATCTTCTTGAGGATATAGGAGGTAATGTGCTTATAAAAGTGGACCCGGTATGGGCACCGCTGCGGGGCGAACCACGCTACCGACGGCTCCTGGAGCGGATGGGACTGGATGATGCGTCGGTCCGGGAGACCATGGCCCGGCTTGGGGAGGAAGATAATTCGTTTTAAACTGTGTGACTCTTCCTTTTTAATCACTTTTCAATCAGTACAAATAGAGAACAACTCACCTCTGCCATATCACGTCTCACGTAAAAGCAATTTCGCCACTGCGGCCACCACAATGGAGTGATCAATGGTCCCATCCTCTACGCGATCGAGGAAATCTTGATATGAGAGTTTGTGCACTTTAATTCGCTCATGCTGGTCCAGGTTCATAGTGCCGTTGGGTTCGCACTCCTCCGCCAGGAAAAAATAGTTGTAGTTGTTCATAATTGCTGGATTCGCGCTGACTTTGCCCAGGCTACTCCATTTTTTTGAGATATAGCCCGTTTCTTCCTGCAGCTCGCGCTTGGCCGTTTCCAATGGAGACTCACCCGGATCGCACACACCGCCGGGAATCTCCAGGGAGGGCTTGTCAACTCCAAACCGAAACTGTTCCACCAGCACAACCTCGCGATCGGCTGTGATGGCTATGACGTTGACCCAGTTGGGGGCATCAATGATATAGAAATCTCCTTCTATATTTTCTGAATTCAGACGAAGCCGATGTTTGAAAAGATTAAATATTGGTGTCTCATATTCCTTATTTTGCTGTTCGACAGACCATGACTCAACGCTAAAACGGAACGGTTTTTTACTCATGAGTGAAGTAACGACTGACAAAAAGTTCGAATTTCATAAAGAAGATCTTATGCCACAGGAGTCGATCCAGGAAAAAATCACCCGGGCCTGCGACCTGATGGAAGATATCTATGATCAGGGAGAATATCCCAAAGTATTGGTTCGGCGTTCGTGGTCCAGGCACAACCCGGTGATTGACGGGGAGATGGCCAAACCCAAGGCCTACCGCTGGTACCTGCAGCGGGAGTTGACGAAACTGGCTGAGAAGGGGGCATATATCAAGGTTCAACCATCCCGAAAGATTGTCCCGATGAACGACCCCAGCCTACTCGATAACACCGATGAGGATGAATGGGATATCACCCAGAAGAAACTGTTCCTGTTTAGTCCTGAGCGTATCGATCTCTCCCTGAACAGGCTGGAGCATTACACGGGGACCAAGCCCGAGGATTTCCAGCGCTACATCCTGTTTACGAATTATGATATGCATGTAGAGGTCTTTAATAACAAGTATCCCGACTGCATTAAGCCTAATCGGGGAGGCATACAGATGCCGGCTTATCACCACGTGCTGCCCGATAATAAAGGAGTAACGCTCATTAATATCGGCGTGGGCCCCTCCAATGCCAAGACTATCACCGATCATGTAGCGGTGCTGCGTCCGGATGCGATGGTGATGGTGGGCCATTGTGGTGGGCTGCGTAATCACCAGAGCATTGGTGATTTTGTGCTGGCCACCGGTTTCCTGCGGGCGGATGGTGTGCTGGATGACATTCTGCCGCTGAACATCCCCATTACGCCTAACTACCTGCTGAATGTGTATCTGAAAGAGGTGCTCGACAAATACGATCGCAGTCATCGCATGGGTACCGTGTACACTACCTCGAACCGCAACTGGGAGTTTATCAAGCGGCGAACCGTGGAGGAGATCCATATGAGTCGGAGCATTGCTATCGACATGGAGTCGGCGACGGTGGCGACGAATGGGTATCGCTACCGCATCCCCAATGCCACGCTTCTGTGCGTAAGCGATCGCCCCCTACACGGCAAGCCAAAGCTCAGCGATGAGGCACAGAGTTTTTATGAGGAGTCAAAACAGATGCACCTGGAGATGGTGATCGAGGCACTGGAGATGTGCAAGCAAAATTACCCGGAAGGGCTGCCCAATGCCAGCATTCGCGCTCCGAACGAACCTCTTATGGGTGGACCGGATGACGACTAAGGCGGTACGTGAGAAGTGAGACGGCAGACATAAGATGATGAATTGGATGCCACTTTTGAGGTATCGCGCGAGATTTAATCGCGAATATCATCAACATATTTACCTGTTGAATTTAGAGCTGCATATGGCCTCTGCGCGATCTGCATAATTAGCGGGAGAACGACAGGGCCCGCAGACGACGCGGATTCCGCAGATTGTCTGGTACATCCATCGTTATGGGTCGCCCGTGAAGATGACTAACCAGGAAAACGCGTTATCATTATATACAGCAGTGTATATTTCGCACCGGTGGCAGGGCACGAGAGCAAAGTTTCAAAATTGTAAGGGCATGATGCATCGTGCCCCAAATACCAGATTCTATCCTCCAACTTCCAACTTCCACTTACCTCTGGCGCGTAACGCTATGTCTGTAGCTGTACATACCGCTCGAAAAATAGATCTTATGGTGAGTAAGGATATTTCAACTCAGGTCAAACGTCTTACTTTTGTCGTCTCACTTATCTCGTTCCGTACCTCCGGTGCGGAACGCTTTGTCAGCAGCTCTGCTGTCCATACGGTTCGAAAATAGATCTTTGGGATACTCCAAATCAGACCAAACCTCTCACCCCTGCCGTCTGACATCATATTTCATGTCTAAAAAAATTTTTTTGTAAGGATTTGTCTTGAATCCTCTCTATAGGGAAAGAACTTTTAATAAAAGAGATTAATCCATGTCAAAACCAACAGAATCCGGAGAAGAAGAAAAAGAGACGTTTGAAGCTGATAAATTTCGAAATCGCACGGTCAAGGAGATGCGTCCCGATGAGCAGCCACGTGAAAAGCTGATGAAATACGGAGGAGAGAGTCTTTCCGATGCCGAGCTGCTGGCGATATTGCTACGCACAGGCAGCCGGGAAATGAATGTCATCCAGATGTCGCAGGCCGTGCTCGACCATTTCGACGGGCTGCGTCACCTGGCCCGTAAAGGGTGGCAGGACCTTAAGGTAATTCCCGGGATGGGCAAGGTGAAATCCCTGACACTGGAAGCCGTATTTGAGCTCTCGCGTCGCATACAGGTGGCCTCGCTGGGCGACCAGCTTCAAATTACTTCCCCGCAGGAAGCGGTTGCCTATTTTGGTCCCAAATTGCGCGATTTAACGAAGGAAGTTTTCCTTGTCGCCTTCCTTAACAATGCTAAATACCTGATGGGGTATCATAAAATAAGCTCCGGTGGCTCCACGGCCACCATCGTTGATCCTGCCGAGATTATGCGCCAGTCGGTGCTCAACGAAGCCCAGAGTATTCTGCTGTTGCACAACCATCCCAGTGGAAACAAAGACGAATCCAAAGCGGATATTCAACTTACCAATCGCGTAGTAAAAGCGGGCAAGCTGCTCGGCATCCCGGTCAATGACCATATCATCATCGCCGGCGACAGCTACACCAGCTTCCGCGCCAAGGGATTGATTGAATAGTTAAGAATGAAGAATTAAAAATTAGGAATTAATAATTCTGGGTATTGTAATGGGTAAAGAGAATGTTATCCAAGAAAAAAGTTATGCATTTGCATTAAGGATTATAAAATTACATCAATTGATGGTTGACGACCATAATGAGTATGTATTGTCCAAACAGATTTTAAGATCTGGAACTTCTATTGGCGCAAATATTGAAGAAGCTATTGGGGGACAATCAAGGAAAGATTTTCAGGCTAAGATTTTTATTTCATATAAGGAGGCCAGAGAAACGCATTACTGGATTAGACTAATAAGAGATAGCGGGATTATTTCTAGAAATTTGGCTAATTCACTAATTGATGACTGTGAAGAACTAAAGAGAATACTAAGCTCAATCTTATTAACACTACGTCAAAATAATTCTTAATTCTTAATTTTTAATTCTTCATTCCATTAGCGTTATATTTGGCGTTTCACATTAAGCCCTAAAGAAAATTGTTGAATGAAGGATTACCTGCGTTCCATAATTAGCGATTCACTGAAACAGTTTGATCTCTCCGATGAAGATCGGCCCAAAGAGATTGAAATCGAAAAACCCAACCAACCCGATCACGGCGATGCTGCCACCAACATCGCGATGATGCTGGCACGGCCGCTCCGGAACAATCCACGGAAGATTGCAGAGCAGATTGTCGAGAACCTGGATTACGATCCCAAACGAATAGCGGAAGTAGAGATCGCAGGTCCCGGATTTATCAATTTCCGGTATGCCGATACCTACCTCTATGATGAGCTGGCTGAAATTCTTTTACTGGCTACAGATTTCGGAAAAACGAATCACAGGGAAGGTCAAAAGCTCCAGGTTGAGTTCGTGAGCGCCAATCCCACAGGACCGCTGACAGTAGGCCATGGACGCAATGCTGTGCTTGGTGATACCATCGCACGATTGTTGGAATGGACCGGGGCGAAGGTTGATCGCGAGTACTACTTTAACAACGCCGGCCGACAGATGCGTGTGCTGGGTGAAAGCGTACGAGCTCGCTATTTGCAAGAGCTTGGCAAAGATGTCGAATTCCCTGAAGATGGCTACCAGGGCGAGTATATCAAAGAAATTGCAGCCGCTTTAATAGAAGAGCAGGACGATGCGCTGGTGGATAGCGAGGATGTGACACCATTCAAGGACAAGGCTGAAGCCCTTATCTTTGAAGAGATCCAGAAGACACTTAACCGCATGAACATAAAGATGGATCGGTTTTTTAACGAACGGGAGCTCTACGAAGATGGCTCCATCGACCGTGCTGTGGAAACATTCCGTGAAAAAGGCTTGGCGTATGAAAAGGAGGGAGCAACCTGGTTCAAAACCTCGGAGTTCGGCAAGGACAAAGACACGGTCCTGATCAAAAGCACTGGTGAGCCCACCTACCGCATGCCTGATATTGCGTATCA
Organism: Aliifodinibius sp. S!AR15-10; assembly: GCF_031569985.1. Lineage (NCBI taxonomy): Bacteria > Pseudomonadati > Balneolota > Balneolia > Balneolales > Balneolaceae > Fodinibius > Aliifodinibius sp. S!AR15-10. The sequence continues at coordinate 46,523 of NZ_JAMQKA010000049.1, forward strand.
CGCCAACAAACTGGACCGGGGATACGATCAGTGCATTGATATTTTTGGGGCTGATCACATCGCAACCTATCCCGATGTGATGTCCGGTATTGAGGCGCTGGGGTATGACCCTTCTAAGATAGACGTGGTGGTCTACCAGTTTGTGACACTCGTCAACAAGGGCAAGCCGTTTAAGATGAGTACCCGAAAAGCCAACTTTGTGACGCTCGACGAACTGATGGATGAGGTGGGGTCGGATATTACCCGTTTCTTCTTCCTGATGCGCGATCCCAATACCCACCTGGAGTTCGATATTGCAGAGGCGAAAGAGGAAGGGGAAAAGAACCCGGTGTTCTACCTGCAATATGCCCATGCCCGGATCAAGAGCATTCTACGCAAAGTGGAAGAGGAGTACAGCTTTGAAAGTGAACCTAACCTGGAAGTACTGACGCATCCTGCCGAAATACAGCTGGTCAAGACGATGATCCGCTTCCCCGAAATGATAGAGAGTGCCGCCGAAGCGCGCGAACCCCACCGACTGATCAATTACCTGAATGATCTGGCTTCTGATTTCACCACTTTCTATCACGACTGCAGAATCCTTGGTGAAGCAGAAGAGCTGGTACAAGCACGTGCGGATCTGGCAAAAGCAGTAGCCCAAGTTCTGGCAAACGGGCTGGGGATCCTGGGCATCTCCGCTCCAGACCAGATGTAGGATTGGCTTTGTGTGCGATGTATTTCTTCGATGGAAGACCGTTAAACTGTCGACCAACTAGCATTTGTTTCTTACAGTCGGCAGTAAAACTGTCTCCCAACTTAATAGGGTAGTTCAGAGGCTTGTTTGAGGCACAATGCTAGTACTTAATTTCAAAAATTATAGTAATTATTAGCTGGGGACATCGTATATTCCCTCCAACCCTCAATTAAACGCTCATGAATGTTGCCCCAACGATAGAACTAACTCCCGACCAGCGTCAGCTT